>CAUSIX010000152.1:0-4688 GCA_963531555.1 uncultured Oribacterium sp. | reverse complement strand
ATAACCTATACCTTAGAACAGGTAAAGAATGGGTATAACTATATAATACGAGGAGTTAGAGAGATGAGCAGAGTAAACTTTGGAGCAAAACCGTTAATGTACCCACAACCGGTACTGATTATCGGAACATACGATGAAAACGGAGTCCCCAATGCGATGAATGCAGCTTGGGGAATCACTACTGATTTTAAAGAAATTACCATCAGTCTTTCCAATCACAAGACGACGGATAATCTGATGAAAAGGAAGGCCTTAACTGTCAGTATGGCAACAGAAGAGCAAATAGTGCCTTGCGATTATGTTGGCATAGTATCCGGGAGAAAAGTTCCTGACAAGTTTGCCAGAGCAGGATTTCACGCAAGCAGAAGTGAATATGTGGATGCCCCGCTTATTGACGAGCTTCCCGTAGCTATGGAATGCAAAGTAAAGAGCTTTGAAAATGGTATTCTGATAGGGGAAATTATAAATGTTTCCGCTGAGGAGAGTGTAATTACAGAGGGAAAAGTCGATATCAAAAAGCTTAAGCCCATCAGCTTTGATCCTTTTGGAAATGCCTACTATGGAGTAGGAGAAAAGCTTGGCAATGCCTTTAAAGATGGAATGAATCTAAAATGATTTTATCCATACCGTGGGAACAGCTTGGCAGGGTGGGAATTCCGATGAAGAAACGATTCTCAGAAAATGTTATTAAAGCATATTCGGGATTGTCTTTGCACATCGGATGAAAAGTCTTGCCATTCCTCTTTTGGCGTCAGGAAGCTATGGCTTTCCCAGATTGCTCTTAGAATTGCGCTGTCGGAGATAGAAAGCTTTATGTCGGAAAATGACATAGAGCTTTATCTTGTGTTTTTTGATGAAAAATCATATTCCCTATCAACGGAGCTATATGGCGATATTGATGAATATATCAATAAGCATTATGTAGAAGAAAAGGTACCAGAAGAGTATCCTGATGGAGTTCATAGAAGAAAAAGCGGGAATGATCATTCCATTATATACCGGTCCGTTACCGGTGCGCATATCGATTCAGTGAGTTATGAATCGAGCAATGCAAAGCGTGATTTTGCAGAAAATGGTGAATGGGATGATACAGCGGATAGCGAAACGGCAGGCCTTCCTTTTGTATCTACCGTTTTATTTGACGATGAGGCGGAAGTATGGGAATCAAACAAGATAGAGCGGCAAATTACAACTGCGATGAGGTGGGAACAGCTCTGAATTATAAGATTATTAATGAGGCGGTAAGCCGTGTAAGGAGTTGTAATATTTCGGATATTGCTATGACATTTGACGGCGGTGCTTGGAAAGAGGATATTGACCGGGATTTTGAGAAGAGGGGCGAAAAGCATGAACCTACTGGAGTACATGAGGCGTAGAAATAAAATGACGCTTTCAGAATGGGAAGATACTTTTGAGATAAAGGAAAGAGAAATCATTGTCTTAAGGCACGAAGGAGGCGGAGGAAGTCTAAGAAATGGGTTTTGGGAATGGGATGCCTATTTCTTAGCCTATGTGGACTGTGAAACAGGAGAGCTTCACAAAGAAGAAGGGCGCATCGAATTTCCGGTTATAGACAAAGAGGAGCCTCCATTTCAGTTTGAAGAGGAAAGCATTTACAAACTAAGGGTGCGTGAAAAGCTGCCGGAGGAAGTTCCTGAGGGAGCTTTGCCTGCAAAGAACTATTTTTTAGTGGTAAAAGTTCTTGAGAAAAATGCAGTTTGTCCGGAGCTTGAAGAAATACTTATAGAATATAGAAAACCCGTGGTTTTGCAGGACGATGTCTTAGGGGAGCTGATTTATGATAAGCAGCTAAAAAGTTTCGAGGGAAATATAGCTTGGCTTCGTGGCAAGATCCATATTTCCTTATATGTAGATAAGGATAATAAGAGCGGAATAACAAAGGCGAAAAAGGCTTTGAAAACAATGGTTTTGGAACAGGGAAAATGGGATACGGACCTGCGTAGTTTTGCTGCCAAAGAGCTTACTAAACTTGCCTGTGAGTGGGCAGAATCTGAAGAAGAGGCTGCTTTAATTACGGAAGACAGCTTTGCCAAAAGAATTAGCCTAAGTTTGCTTTGGGTGACAGCGGGTGGTTCCTTTACCGCTTACCTTGATGATGATGAGCTTTTCTTCGGGCACAGCATCGCAGTTAGCGGCAGTTCTAAGAAGGGGCTATTGTCGGCTGATATTGAGGGATAAGAGAATACAGAGGATAAGAAGAGACATTTACCTTCTCGCTACACAAAACGATTATTGTAGCGAGAAAGTATTGACCTTTTCGCTACTGAATTTTAAAATTATAGCGAACGGGGGTGCTCATATGAACGAAGTAAATATCTTTGATCAATTACTTGAAGAACAGAATGGATATATTCGATTAATTGATGCTCAAAATGAAGGAGTATCAAAATCTGCAGTTCTGGATTATGTCCGTAAGAAGGAAATGGAAAAGGTGGCTCCCGGTATATATATTTCGCCTGATGTATGGGAAGATAGACTATATTTGATTCAACTTAGAAATAGAAAAATTATTTTTTCGCATGAAACAGCTTTGTATATTCATAATCTTTCCGATAGAGAACCTTTTGCACCGGTGATTACTGTTGGACGAGGATATAATGCGAAACATTTAAAAGATAAAGGTATTATAGTCCATACGGTAAGACCGGAATGGATAGAGATTGGCTTGACAGAGGAGAAGACCTTTACCGGTAATACAGTACGAATCTATGATAGAGAGCGTTGTATCTGTGACATTATCAAGAATAAAAATAGAATGGATATTCAAGTATTCCAGATAGCTTTGAGGTTTTATTTTTCAGGTAGTGACAAAAATATCCATAAGCTCATGGAATATGCTCGCATCATGGGGATTTCGGATAAGGTGAGACAATATACAGAGGTATTACTATGATGAAAACTGCTACAGCTGTGAAGGCAAAGATAAAAAATAAAGCAGGGGGAAGTAGTGACAAATCCCAGATAATGCTAAGAATATATCTGATGGAAAGACTTCTGGAGAGAGTTTCTTTATCACGATATAGAGATAATTTTGTGTTAAAGGGTGGGCTTTTAGTATCTTCTTTGGTAGGTGTGGATATGCGCTCAACCATGGATATAGATACTACCGTAAAATCACTTCCGCTAAATAAAAGCGCAATACAAAAAATTTTGGAAGAAATAATGGCAATTGGCTTAGAGGATGGAGTTTTATTTCGTATAACTAAGGTGCAGGATATTATGGAAGGTCATGCGTATGAAGGTGTTCGTTTTATGATAGACTGCACTATGGATAAGCTAAAGCAGACCATTAAGATGGATATTTCAACCGGTGACGAGATTACGCCGAAAGCAATAACGCATGAGCTGCCGCTTATCATTGAGGACAGAACCATTGAGCTGTGGGCGTACAATTTGGAAACGCTTCTTGCGGAAAAGCTGGAAACTATCATGGTAAGGGCAGAAGCGAATACCAGAATGAGAGATTTTTATGATATACATGTATTACTTGAGCAAGATGCAGAGACTATTGACAGAGATACAATGAAAGCTGCATTTTATGCTACATGCAATAAAAGGGGGTCTATTGAGCTGATTGGGACAATAGATGATGTTATCAATAAAATTGCTGATGATGAAACAATGAGGCAGCTATGGAATAGCTACCGTAAAACGAACTATTACGTAGGTGCATTAGAATGGGAAGAAGTGATAGGGAGCGCACGAAAATTAAGAATAATGATTGAGTAATATAATGCATGCATACCTTAATCCGCTAGCATATTTGTAGGAGTCAAGAAGTTCGACCTCTAATGCAATTTTAGTTGCCGAGCAATATTAAACAAAGAGTATGAAAATGCTCATTTTCAAAAAGGAAAGGATACGAAAGACAGGGGAAAATATGAAATTAGATATTTTACAAGAGGAACCAAAACTTGTCTTGACTTATCCTCACAAGTCTATCTTTAATCGGATAGGCTGCTTATCCATGGTGGTATTTTCCTTTATTGTTATCCGGTTACTGAAGCATCTTATACGTTATCATACTGATTTTTTCGATAAAATGATTATAGCCATTGTGCTGATTGTCGCTCCGCTCCTTGTATGGTTTATGGGATATTATCTCTTCATAAATGGAGTGAAATTAGAAATTTATGAAAATGAAGTTATTCAATACTATACTTATGGAAGTAGAGGACGGAGTGTACTACATTTCAAATTTAAACTTGAAGATATAGAACAAATAAAAACGAAGAATCGTCCGTTTCATTGTCTGAAGATGACCATAAAAATCAGGAATCCCGTTCTTTACGGGTTGCATGAGAAGAAACTTAATAAGCTGGAGACGGTAAGCCTCATCCTGGATAGAAAAAAAGCGGATGGTTTTATGCAAGAGATAGAACAATTTCACAGAAAGAAAATCAATGAGCCGATTTAGCAAGTACATTGATTAGCTAAAAATTTTCAGCTCGTCTAATGAAATATATAGTAGTTTGAGAAACAGTAAATTAATGATTAAGGTTTAGCAGGAACTTCATTTTATGCTATAAGTAAGGCTATAAGTAAGAATAGGAAGTCTATTGAGAGAAGCTTTTTAGAATGTTATAATACCTCGGATTCAATATGATATAAGGTTTCCTTATTTTATCGATAGAATCAGAAAAATTCTACAATAGAAAATAAGTATT
>CAUSIX010000151.1:0-4748 GCA_963531555.1 uncultured Oribacterium sp. | reverse complement strand
TCTCCTTATTGGTAGGCTTTTTATCCATGCTTATGAGTATGAGTATAGGTGTGGTTTTGGGGCTTGTTTCCGGTTATTTCGGGGGCTTTGTAGACGCGATTCTTATGCGTATCGTAGATGTGATTTCTTCCATTCCTTGGATTATTATGGTTATGGTCATTGGAATGATTTTTGGAAGAGGCTTTCTTTCTTTAATTTTGGTTATCGGCCTTTTGAGCTGGATGGAAATCGCGAGACTTATTCGATCGGAGGTTTTGTCTTTAAAAGAAAGAGAATATGTACAGTATGCAAGATTCCTCGGAATTCCTTCAGGAAAAATTCTCTTCTCTCATATTTTCCCGTCCATCCTTCCGACAACCATTACCGCGTCTACTGCGGCAATTGCCTCATCGATTATGGTGGAAAGTGCCCTTAGCTTTCTTGGAAGAGGAATTTCCGCACCGATGTCCAGCTGGGGAAGCTTATTGCAAAGCTCACAGAAGTTTTTGCAGAAAGCCCCTTACATGGCGGTCCTTCCCGGAATTCTTATTATTCTGACCGTATTTTCCTTTAATAAGCTGGGAGAGGTTTTACGGAAATCTCTGGATCCCGCTGCGTTACAGGGGGCTTAGCCGGATATGTAATCAGGGAGATAGCGTGCACCAAGAAAGCAGGTACCAAGACGAAAGCGGAAAAGAATGAACTATATTGATTTACATTTGGTAGTACTGTAGTTTTTTGTACTATGCATTTTATGAATCAAGTAAAGATAGGACTAAGGTAAGGATATGAATTTGGAAGAAAAGAAAGTGGTAGAAGAATATAGAGTGCAAGAATATAAAGAGCAAGAAGAGGAGCTTCTTAGCGTAGAGGACTTAAGTGTGGAGATTCCGCTTTCGGAAAAAACGGTTTACCCTGTTTCAGGTATCCGCTTTTCTCTGAAAGAGGGAGAATTGGCAGCGATTGTCGGAGAGTCGGGAAGCGGAAAATCCGTAGCAATGAAATCCATACTCGGTCTTCTTCCGAGCGGCGCAAGAAGAACAGCGAAGAAACTGTCCTTTAAGGGGCAAGACCTTATTTCTTTATCGGAGAAAGAGTATTACGGCATTCGGGGAAAGGAAATCTCCATGATTTTCCAAGACCCCATGACCGCCTTAAATCCTCTGATGCGAATTGGAGAGCAGATTTCCGAGGTCATCCTTCGGAACAGGAAAGAAAAAATGACCAAAAAAGAGGCGAAGGAAGAGGCAATCCGTCTCCTTTCTTCTGTAGGGATTCCCGATGCGGAGAAAAAATACAGGCAGTATCCGCATGAATTTTCGGGCGGAATGAGGCAGAGAGTCTTGATTGCCATGGCGCTGTCCTGTTCTCCCGCACTTCTTATTGCGGATGAGCCGACTACGGCACTCGATGTTACGATTCAGGCACAGATTTTGAAGCTTTTAAAGGAAGAGGCAAGAGAGAGAAACACGGCGGTCATTTTCATTACGCATGACCTTTCTCTTGTTTTTGAAAATGCGGAAAGCCTCTTCGTGATGTACGGCGGGAAAATCATGGAGAAGGGTAAGGTAGAAGAAATCTTCTCCACTCCGGCGCACCCGTATACGAAAGCGCTTCTTGCCGCGATTCCGTCGATGGAAATGGAAAAGGGAGAGAGACTGAAGCCGATAGAGGGGAATCCCCCTTCTCTTTTTGAAAAGCCCATGCGCTGTCCGTTTCTTGAACGCTGTAAGGAGAGGATGCCTATTTGCGAAGTGGAGGTGCCGAAAGAGCAGAGTTTAAGCAAGACACACTGCTTTTCTTGCCACAAAAAAGCGGAGTTCAAGTAAGGTGCATAGCTTTTTTGCCAAAAAAATAGGAGTCTAGGCAAGACAGATAGCCTGGCTTGCCACAAAAGAGCAGGGTTTAAGTAAGGCACGTAGCGTTTATTTATTATAAAAGAGAAAATCCAATGGAAGGCATATGGTGCTTGCCGGTCATAAAACGGAAGAGGAATAAATGAAAGAAGAAATACTACGAGGAGAGGGGATAAAAAAAGACTTTCCTATTCGTAACTTTTTTGGAAAAAAATTAGGAAATATTGCGGCGGTAAAGGATGTCAATATTTGCTTAAATAAAGGGGAGACCTTCGGTCTTGTCGGGGAGTCCGGCTGTGGGAAATCCACCTTGGGGCGTTGTCTCTTGGGGATGATTGACAGAACAGCCGGGAAGCTCTACTTCCACGGCAGGGAAATTCCTATGGGGGAGGAAAAGTCGATAAGGGAGATGCAGAAAAGGATGCAAATCATTTTCCAGGACCCGTATTCCTCCTTAAATCCTTATTGGACTGTTCGGGAAATTCTGGAAGAGCCGCTCTCAGAGGAGCGTTTATCGAAAAAAGAGAAGGAAGAAAAGATAGAAAAAATTCTGGAGAAGGTGTCTTTAGCAAAAACGGATCTTCTGAAGACTCCTTATGCCTTTTCGGGAGGACAAAGACAGAGAATCGGTATCGCACGAGCCCTCGTAAAGGAGCCGGAGCTGGTACTTTGCGATGAGCCGATAGCGGCTTTGGACGTGTCCATTCAGGCGCAGGTTGTGAACCTGCTCAAAGATTTACAGGAAGAGTTAAAGCTCAGCTATCTTTTTACGGCGCATGATTTATCTATGGTGCGCTATATCAGCGACCGCATCGGGGTTATGTACTTAGGGACGATTGTAGAAACGGGAGATACGGACAAGGTCTTTTCATCCGCACTGCATCCCTATACGAAGGCGCTCCTTGCCGCGGTGCCAAGAGTCGGTAAAGCAGTAAAAAAGGAGGCCATTTTGGAAGGAGAGGCGGAATCTATCGGAACGGAAAGAGGCTGTCTTTTTGCTTCCCGCTGTCCGTACAGGGATGCACAGTGCCTGGAGGCTCAGCCGGCACTGGAGAGTGCGACAGAAGGACATCAAGTGGCTTGCTTTAGATGGAAGGAGATAAATGGGTAAGGGTGAAGAAAATCTTTTATTTGGTGTTTTTTTAGAAAGTAAATGGGAAACAATCTATCCGTGAAAAAATCTGTCGGCACTTAGTCCGGCAGATTTTTTTAGCTACTTGCTATACGAATGAGATTAGGAATGTAATTGTAATTTAGCGATAAGAGCATCCTTTAAAACTTTAGAGTAATTAATACCAAGATTTTCGCATGCTGTATTAAGCCATGCAGGAATGCTCAAGGTTTTTTTGACGACTCTATCATCGTAAGCACGAGCATAAACATCTAAATTCACGCATATCATATTGACGAAGGCGTTTTTGTCATCTTTTGCAACAGTGTCAAGAGAGGATGGAGCGGGAAGAGTATCGCCATCACGTAAAGAGGTAAACAAATATTGACCGCAAGCCTCCTCTGCCATAGCAAAGGCATCGGCAAGATTATCTCCGTATGTAGCAAGGTCATTAAGGTCGGGGAAAACAACGGAGAAACGTCCGTCATCTTCGGGATAAAAAACAGCAGGATAAATGTAATTCATATATCTGTCTCCTTTCTTTTGGACAGCAGGTATTATTTGAGGCCTGCCTGTTTAAGTATGGAGTTGACAACTCTTTGAGGTATGTCGCCCCGATGGTTAGGAATTGTTACTTTTCCAGGCTTGATTGGGTGTTTGTATTGGTGATGAGAACCTCTAACATCTACGAGTTCCCATCCTTCATTAAGGATTAGTTTTTCAATTTCTCGAAATTTCATTCGTATTGTTTCCTCCTTATGTGCATATAATATTACGTATTTTACGTAATATCAATAGGGCCTACGTAAAAATTATTAAAAAAAAATACCATAGTAAAATTGGTTTTATCGAAAATTAGTAAAACTATCTTTACTTTTACTAAGTAAATAATTAAAATAAAATTACTAAAACAAGGAGGATTCTCAAATGAAGAAAAAAATCAAATTAGCTATGATTGGAATGACCGCAGTTCTTTTAGCTCTAAGTGCTTGCGGAAATAAACAGGAAGCGGCGTCGAAAGAGGGAAAGACCACAATACGGTTTGCCTCATGGGATACGGCGGATGATGTTGATGCGCAGCAGAAGATGGTGGATAAGTTTAATGAAGAGCATCCCGATATTCAGGTGGTTCTCGAGGCTTACGGCTCGGACTTTGATACCAAAATCAGTGCGTCCATGGGATCGGGAGACGCACCGGATGTGATGTATATGTGGAATTATCCTGCATATCATGAAGGTCTGGAACCGCTCGACAGCTATATTGAAAAAGAGGGAGAGGAGTACAAGAAAAATTTCTATAGTACACTCTGGAATTACAACTCTTATGACGGACAGATTTATGGACTGCCTGTTGGATTTACGACACACTGCGTATATTACAACAAAGATTTGTTTGAGAAGGCCGGAGTAGAAGAGCCGAAGGATGGATGGACTTGGGAGGATTTAGAGGAAAAAGCAAAGAAAATCAATGAAGCAACAGGCGTAAAGGGATTTTCGTTCTCCATGAAGCCGGATCCCTATGATTATGAGATGTATCTTTGGAGTAATGGAACCGCTTATTGCGATAAAGAAGGGAAAATGGAAGGCTATGTCAACTCCGATAAGGCGCTGGAAACCTATAAGATGTTCCAAGACATGGCAAAAGGCGGCTATGCCGTAGCCACGGAGAAATCCGGATCGGATGAATTTGAATCGGGACAGACGGCGATGTTCGTTTACGGCGCTTGGGCAGTAAAGAAGTACACTGAAGCAGGGGTGAATTTCGGCTTGGCAAAGCTTCCTTCCTTCGGTACGGAGAAGTC
>CAUSIX010000150.1:0-4750 GCA_963531555.1 uncultured Oribacterium sp. | reverse complement strand
TCTTGACGATAAATATACAAACTGCTCTTACTGCGGTTTGAGCTGCAATGGGAGTGGAAGAATATAGCATTTTTTCTTTACTGTGAGAATATGTTTTGGAGGATTTTTTGGAGAATTTCGAGAGCATTACTTTCGAAAGGGGAGTTCAAGGAATAAATGATGAAAATAACGGAAATTAAATTACGATTTATTTATTTGTTATTTTTGGGATTTGTCCTCATTTTTGTCCTGGGTAGTTCTGTTCGTTACTATGACAGGCTTGGTTTTTCTGAGCAAAAATATGAACTCATGAACTCGGCATGGCAAAGGATACTTCCGGATGGCTCTCTCAAAAATTTGAATTCTTCCGATGATTCCGTATTGGAAAAAAATTGGCTTATCGAACGGAAACTTCCCGAGGATATTCCCTTCTCTTTGACGAGCTTTTATATTCGAACCGTTCATCAAGATATCAATATTTGGATAGATGAGGACTTGGTTTATCACTTTAGTTATGCAGATATTGCCCCTTTTGACAGTAAGCTTCCGCCAATCTATTGGGTGCGTGTGCCGATAAGGAAAAATCAACTGGGCAGAACGATTCGGATAGAGCTTTCCGGTAAAGCAAGAAGTGCAGAGAGTATTCTTTCCGGAATTTATTTTGGGGAAGATGCTTCGATTCTTTGTTCTATTCTCTGGAAGAATGCATTACAGATTATGTCTTCGTTTTGTCTTATCTTTATGGGAATAGGACTATGGGTGGAATATATCTTGGTGGATCGAAAGAAAGGGGAGGAGTTAAGCTCATATTATCTTGGCTTATGTTTATTTTTCATAGGTTTATGGATGGGCTGTCAGATTGATGCAAGGCAGCTGATATTTAACAATATATTATTGCTATGGAATTTAGAGTATCTCTCTCTTATTATGATTCCTGTCCCGGCGCTTCTCTTTATTAATAAGGTGGAACGCGGAGTTTGTCAGAAAGAAATATATCCCATTTGTTTTTTTATCGTGCTATGTGATGCGTTAATTATTCTATCTGCCGGGATTGGATGGTTCAGTTTTGTTGAGCTGAATTATCCTATTGATTTTTTTATACTTTTGACCTGCTTTGAGATTACAAGAACCTTTTTCGTTATAAAGAAAAAGGATGCTGTTCTTTTTAGAAATCTGACGTGGCTTGTCGGTGCAGGAAGTACAATTATTTCCTTCTCCTGTATCGAACTTCTCTCTTTTTTCTTAAGCGGTTATGAAAATCAGGGAAGGTTCTTGTCTATCGGTGCTGTTATTTTTGCATTCCAGTTAATTCATGCTGAGGGAGTTGAGTATGAAAAAGTACGAAATGAAATGAATAAACTGGAGATATCCGAAAAGGTTCAAGCGGAGTTTTTTGCAAATATGTCTCACGAAATAAGAACTCCCATTAATACCGTTATAGGAATGAACGAAATGATTTTACGGGAGAGTCATGATGATGCAGTGTTGTCCTATGCCCGTGATATTCAGGCATCGGGAGAAAACCTTCTGTCTTTAATTAATGATATTTTGGACTTTTCCCGTATTGAGTCCGGAGGAATAAGACTTTTGCCTAAGCCTTATGAGCTTGCCGATTTGCTCCACGACTTAAACAGTATGGTGCGTTTTCGTGCGGAATGGAAAGGGCTTCAATTTTCCATTATGGTAGATGAAGACTGTCCGGCATTCCTTTTTGGTGATTCTTTTAGAATCAGAGAGGTAATTCTGAATCTTCTGGATAATGCTGTAAAATATACGGATCACGGCAAGGTGAGCCTTACTTTGACTTGGAAAGAAATGGAAAATAACAAGGGGATAGACGGTGAAGAGTGTGATTTAAATAGCTTAAAAGAAAGACTAGATTCTTATCTCTTGCAGAATAAATCGTTTATAGAGGTTGAGATAATGTCGTTAATGCTATGATTTCTGGTAAGAGATATCGGATTCGGAATCAAGGAAAGTGATCAGAAACTTATTTTTCAAAAGTTCCAAAGAATTCCTTCTATGGATGCTCCTACAGTTCAGGGTACAGGATTAGGGCTTCCGATTACAAAATATTTGATTGAAATTATGAGTGGTAAAATAGACTTAAAAAGTCAAGTGGGAGAAGGCTCCTGCTTTACCGCTTTTATTCCTCAGCTTAGTTTAAATACAGAGAGAATAGGAAATTTTGAAGAACGGTATTCTAAGAAAAGGGCGTCGGGCAGAGATTATAATAAGGGTTTTATAGCAAAGGATGCACGCATACTGGTGGTGGATGATAATCAGTTAAATCTTCGCTTGGTGCAGAATCTTTTAAAGCGTACAGAGGTAGAGGTGGACTTTGCTTTTTCGGGAGAAGAATGCTTGGAAAAGCTGGAGTCAAAGTCTTATGATATCGTATTTTTGGATCATATGATGCCGGGAATGAACGGTGAGGAAACACTGAAAATAATCCGGGAAAGAGAAATAGGAAATCGTTATGGAAGGGCAATTCCGGTTGTTGCTTTTTCTTCCAACAGTTTACCGGGAATGCAAAGTAAATATAAGAATGTTGTTTTTGATGCGTATCTTTCTAAACCTGTAAACGGGGATGAGTTGGAAAGAACTCTTTATACACTGCTTCCGGAGAATCTTATTAAAAAGAGGAGTTATGAGGAATATTTTGCATCAGAAATGAAAAGACATAAGATTTCTGAAACAGAAAGTGTCGGAAAGGTGTTAAATCGGGAAATCGGTTTAAAATATTGTATGCAGGACGAGGAAGTCTATAGGGAGATACTTACGGCTTTTAAGGACAGCAGTGAGGAAAAGATGAAGGACATCGAATCAGCTTATTCCCATTCCGACTTTGCGAAATACCGTCTTTATGTTCACGGTTTGAAGACCACCTCGCTGACTATAGGTGCTGTTCAACTTTCAGAAGATGCCAAAAAAATGGAACACGCCGCCAGGCGTATCGTTGAAGGAGTTGAAAAAGAAGAAGCAATGCAGTATATTCGTTATAATCATGAAGCGTTTGTGCGATTATTCAGTAAGGCTGTTAAAGAAGCAAGCGAGTATGTGCAATGATTGGGGTAGGGCTATGGATAAATTAAGGGTTGCGGTTTGCGATGACGAGATTGTTCAGCAAAAATTGATGCAAGCTTTACTGCAAAAGTTTTTTGAAGAGAATGATATTCTTGCGGAGGTAAAGTTCTATTCTTCGGGGCAAGAATATTTAAAGGAGAAGAAAGACGAAATTTTAAATACGGACATTTTTTTGCTGGATATTTTTATGCCGGAATTAAACGGAATAGATATAGGAAAAGAACTGAAAAATATAGGGGCAAAGGGGAAGATTATCTTTATTACGGCGGGAAATGACTTTATTACGGAAGCCTTTGAAATACAAGCCTTTTCCTATATTCAAAAGCCTGTGGTTTATGAGAAGTTTTCTAAAGTGATGAGCTCAGTTATCAAAAGTTTTGAAAAGACAAGGTACATGGATATTGTTGTGGACCGGGAGAAACAGAGAATTTACCTTGATGATGTGGATTATGTGGAGACTTTGGGACGGAGGCTGGTCATCTACAGGCAAGATAAAGGCGTAGAGACCTATCTTTCAGTGAAAAATTTCATGGATGAATACGGGGAAGATGATTTTTTGCAGATTTCCCGTTATGTTGCCGTTTCAAAAAGTAAAATTCAGAGAATTGTAGGGAGAAGTCTATACCTGATGAACGGCAGAGAGCTTTTAATTAGTGAAAAGTATTTGCCCATTACAAGAAAGTTGCATATTGAATATATTCATACCAAGAAAGTGGCCAATGTTTAGAAGGTGAGGGTTTATCATGCAAACTGTGGTAATTGTAGATGACGAACTTATTCCACGAAGGATTGCAGAGAAGGCATTGGAAGATATCTATACTGTTTACAGCTACGAGGACGCTCGAACCGCTTTTTCAGAGCTCCCCGTTACTCGCCCTGATATTTTACTTGTAGATTTACATATGCCGGATATGGACGGCTATGCTATTTTAAATGCGGTAAGACAGTTGGAGGACTCTGAGCTTTGCGGTGTTCCTGTGGTGATTATGACTTCTGATGATGACTCAAATAATGAGATTAAGGGATTTGATTTAGGGGCTTATGACTATATTAGAAAGCCTCTGTTTCCTGATGTTCTTATCCGGCGTGTAGACTGTATTATGAAGCGAAAAGAGGTCTTAAAGCATTTGGAAAAGAAGGCGGAAATAGATATGCTTACAGGACTTTTAAATCGAAGTGCCTGTGTGAGACAAGTAGATGAAAATCTAAATATGCATCGTGATTATGGCTTGTTTCTTATGCTGGATTTGGATCATTTTAAGGTGGTAAATGATTGTTTTGGCCATGATATAGGAGACAAGGTTCTTGTGATGGTTTCGGAAATCTTAAAAAAACTTGTTCGTTCCGATGATATTTTGGGAAGAATCGGAGGAGATGAATTTGTTATTTTTTATCGAGGAATTTGGAATGAAGAGGCCATTAAGGAACGTTGTGAAGATATTTGCAAAAAGGTAAAAGAAGGTATAGATAAACTCCTGAATGCCCCTTCCTCCCTTCAGCTTGGCGTTTCTATAGGAATTGCTTTTGCTCCGGAAAACGGAAAAGACTTTTTGGAGCTCTATCAAAATGCGGATGAAGCTTTGTATCATGTGAAAACAGAGGGAAAAGGCGGATATTTTATTTACAAAGAAAAATTGGAAGAAGAACACGCGGTAGCGGGCGTAATCACTCTTTCCAATATGAG
>CAUSIX010000149.1:0-4771 GCA_963531555.1 uncultured Oribacterium sp. | reverse complement strand
CGATTCTCCTGCCAAATCTTCCAAGTGAAAAACGGAAAGCAGGTCCATAGCCAACTCATCCATGGCCTTTTCTTTTTTAAAATAATTGGGAAGACGGAAAATTCCGTCTAAAAAACTGTACTTTTGAGACGCAAAATAGCCTGCTTTCACATTGTCCAAAACAGAGAGTTTGTTAAATAAACGTATATTCTGAAAGGTTCTTGCCACTCCCTGATGGTTAATCTTAATACAGCTCATTCCCACCAGATTTTTGCCATTCAAAAGGATTTCTCCCGCATTGGGCTTATATACACCGGTAAGGAGGTTGAATATCGTGGTTTTTCCGGCACCGTTCGGTCCAATTAAACCATATAGCTCATTTTTCTTCACGGATACATGGAAATTATCCACAGCCTTCAGTCCACCAAAGGAAATCCCCAGGGCATTTACTTCTAATAAATTCATGCTGCAACCTCCTTTTTACGGAACTTCTGCAAAATACTCTTCCGAAAAGCAATAAAGCTCGGGGCGGAGGTAAAGAGCATCATAAGAATCAAAACCACGGCATAAATCAGCATTCTGAAGTCATTTAAAGAACGAAGCATCTCGGGAAGGACTGTCAGGATTACAGCGGCAAGAATAGAGCCGCGCATATTTCCAATACCGCCTAATACCACAAAAACCAGAATCATAATAGACTGATTATAGCCGAAGTTTTTCGGAAGAGCCTGCAGGGAGCTTAAATTATGCGCGTAAAGCACACCGGCTATACCGGCAAAGGCAGCGGATATAGAAAAACAAAGCAGCTTTAATTTGGTAACAGGCAAGCCGATACTCTCCGCCGCAATGCGGTTGTCACGAATCGCCATCACAGCACGCCCTGTTCTGGAATGAATAAAATGCTGAATAAAAATCATGGATAAAACAAGCAAAATCATTCCGATTGTAAAATTACTGTATTTCGGCGTACCGGTTATCCCCTGTGCTCCCTTGATAATCCATGTTCCGCCTTCTCCCAAAGAAATTGCGTTACTGTCCTTTAAAGAAAAATGCCAACCGTTCTTATCTACACCAAAATAAAGTGCATTGATGAGGTTTTTGATAATCTCACCGAAAGCCAGAGTCACAATCGCCAGATAGTCCCCCTTCAAACGAAGTACGGGAATCCCAATTAAAATTCCAAGAACTCCTGCGGAAAGTGCGCCCACAAAAAGAGCAATGCAAAAAAGTAAAATAGGAGGAAGTCCGCTTCCCTTTAAAAGCATGGAGCAGGTTGCGGAAGAAAAGGCGCCCACGCACATAAAACCGGCGTGTCCAAGGGAAAGTTCACCGGAAATTCCGACAACCAGGTTTAAGCTGATTGCCAGAATAGAATAAATGCAGAGAGGAACCAAAAGACCTTTCATGAGAGAAGTAACGGATCCTGTCTGTAAAAAGAACTGTACTACAAGATAAACGAGAATAAGTATCCCGTAGTTCAGAAAAATCTCTTTGCATTGCTTTACTCTTGTTTTATTCATTTTACACCTTCTCCATAATCTTCTTTCCTAAAATGCCGGTCGGCTTAATCAGGAGAACCACAATTAAAACGGAAATCACGATAGCATCGGACAGCTTTGTTGAAATATAAGCCTTGGACAGATTTTCTAAAATCCCGAGTAAGATGCCGCCGATAAAGGCTCCCGGAATAGAACCTATTCCGCCAAGTACTGCGGCAACAAAAGCCTTGATACCGGGCATGGCTCCGGTGGTCGGCGTTAAACTCGGATAAGCCGAGCAAAGCAAAATTCCAGCAACACTGGCCAGAGCGGAGCCGATAGCAAAAGTCATGGCAATGGTCGCATTGACATTGACTCCCATAAGGCTTGCCGCCCCCTTATCCTCGGAAACCGCAAGCATAGCCTGTCCCGCCTTTGTTTTATGAATAAAGAGGAGAAGAAAAACCGCAACCAAAGCCCCCACAATAATGGTTACTACTGTCTCACCGGAAATCACAAGATTTCCTCCGGCAAGTTTAATCGGAGAAATTTTCACAAAAGAAGTAAAGCTCTTCGGATTTGCACTAAAGAGCAGTAAAGCCAAATTCTGCAGTAAATAGGAAACACCGATAGCGGTAATCAGCACCGCAAGCGCATTTGCATTTCGAAGCGGCTTATAGGCTACCCTTTCCACAAGAACACCAAGTGCCGTGCAGACCGCCATACTGAGGAGTACGGCAATCGGAATAGGAAGCCCCATTTGATTAAAGGCAATAAAGGCCGTATAGCTGCCGACCATGAGTACATCCCCGTGCGCAAAATTCAGCATCTTCGCAATTCCATATACCATGGTATAACCCAGTGCAATAATGGCATAGACAGAGCCTAAGCTTATACCACTTAAAAGATAGGAAATAAAACTCATCATAGAAAAATTTCTCCTTATCAGTAAGAAAAAGGCAAAGCGAATGCATTGCCTTTTTCCTTATAGCTAAAAACGTAAATCTTGAAGCCCGGATTCTTTTACAAAAACGCAAGCTGATAGGTAAATCACTGACTAAAATCCTTTTTTAAGTACAGTTCTGCAAATATAAACCACTGTTCTACAAAGAATTACTCTGCGGAAACATAGGCTCCGTCTTTAATGATAACAGCCTTCGGCTCTTTATCAACATCACCGGAGGCATCCCACTTCATGCCGGAACCGGTAAGACCGTCTAAAGTAATTTCGGTCATAGCCTTCTCCATAGCATCACCCAAATCGGAAACACTCATATCCGGTGTCAGGTTCGCTTTCTCGGCAGCAGCCTTGATGGCATATACGGCATCATAAGCATCTGCAGCAAACTGAATCGGGGTGTCCTTATACTTCTCTTTGTAATTCTTTACAAAGTTTACGGTCAAATCATCTTTTGCATCCGCAGCAAACGGAGTTAAGAGCATTAAGCCTTCAGCAAGCTTTGTATCAAAGTTTTCCACATTCAGGATACCGTCCATACCGTCACATCCGAAGAAGGTCGGCTTATAGCCCATGGTATTTGCCTGGGTAAGAACCAAAGCCGCCTCTGTATAGTAGAAAGGTAAGAAAACAAGATCCGCTCCGGAATCCTTCATCTTCTGTAACTGTGTGGAAAAATCCTTGTTGGAATCCGCAGTAAACTGCTCATCGGCAACAATTTCGAGTCCCTGCTTCGGAGCCTCTTCCTTAAAGGAATCGTGTACACCGGTGGAATAAACATCAGAAGAATCATAGATGATACCGATCTTGGTTCCCAGCTTATGAGAACCGATATACTGTGCAGACTTCGCTCCTTGTGCAGGATCAGAGAAGCATACACGGAAGACATTCTTCGGTGCAGTTACTTCCAAAGCGGAACCCGACGGAGAAAGAATAAACATATTATCCGGCTCGGACTCTGTTCCTACAGCGATAGCAGGAGCAGAGGTTGTCGGTCCTACAATAAACTGCATGCCCCAGTCCTTTAAGCTGTTATACGCATTGATGGCCTTTTCCTGATCATGCTCATCATCGGCTTTCTTATATTCAATCTGATAACCGTTGATTCCGCCGTTTGCATTGATTTCATTCACCGCAATTTCAGCACCGTTCACTACGGCATTACCATAAACTGCAGCACCGCCGGTTAAAGGTCCCTGTGCGCCAATCTTCCATACTTTTCCGCTGGCATCCGCTTTTTTCTCACCTGCAGCTTCTGAAGCGGCTCCACTTGTTTCATTACTACTCTTTGTATTTCCGCCACATGCTGCTAAGGACAAAGCCATAAGCATAGCCAAGGCAAAACTAATTTGTTTTTTCATTGCAATCCTCCCTTGATTCTTAAAATCTTTCCGTATTATAGGGAAGAGTGCAAGGCTTGTCAATTCTTTTTATAACATTTTTTATGAAATCTTTATCTCACTATAACCCGAAGGAATACCTATTATAAATGAGATATCACACGCTTTGCACACGATACACGCTAAGAAGAGAAAAGAATGCAGTGAATAGAAACCTTGCATCTTTTATGAATATTCTATTATTTATCATAGCTGACAGCAGGACTTTCGCTTCTTCGATCTCTTAGCATCAGGTCGGAAACCGCGTCTTTTGCCGCCTTCCCTTCAAAAAGAACCGCATTCACTTCCTTTACAATGGGAAGATCCACTTGGTACTTTTCTCCGAGTTTTTTCGCCGCTTTGGCCGCATACACGCCTTCCACTACCTGCCCGACTTCCTTCATCGCTTCTTCGTAAGACTCTCCCTGCCCAATGAGAATTCCCGCTCTTCTGTTTCGGGAATGTTTCGATGCACAGGTAACAATCAAGTCTCCGATTCCGGAAAGCCCGGCAAAGGTTTCCAAATGGCAGCCCATGGCCTGACCCAGTCTTGCAATCTCCGCAATACCGCGAGTAATCAATGCTGCCATCGTATTATCCCCATACCCCAGTCCGTCCGCAATTCCTGCGGCAAGAGCAATGACATTCTTTAAAGCCGCACCGATTTCCACTCCAAGCACATCTTTATTGGTATAAACCCGGAAAGTATCGCTGATAAAAACAGACTGAATCTTTCTTGCCGTTTCTTCATCCTTAGACGCACAAACTATGGTCGTCGGAATAAAGCGGGAAACTTCCTCGGCATGGGAAGGTCCGGAAAGCACGGCAATTTTATTTTCCGGAAAGAACTCTTCCAATATATCCGTCATGGTAAAAAGCGTACTCTCTTCTATTCCTTTGGAAACGGTCACAAGGATTTGCTCCTTCCGAACGAAGGGAAGCGTTCTTTCCCCCATGGATCTTGTAAAAATGGAGGG
>CAUSIX010000148.1:0-4825 GCA_963531555.1 uncultured Oribacterium sp. | reverse complement strand
CTCTTCCGCAGTAAGACCTCCCAAACGAGCGTAGTCTTCTCCCATTTCATCATCGTAAACTTCCAAAACGTCCTGTGCCGTGATGACACCGAGGATAATGCTGTTTTCTCCTAAAACGGGAATGGAGTTCTCGGCATAGCCCTTGATTCTTTCCAAACAATCTTCAATCTTCTCATCCGCATAGACGAAGGGGTATCCGGTTTCCGTAATATCATCGAGATTGGTTTCTTTTCTGGCAATAATCAGTTCTTTTAAGTCCACTGCACCGTAGTAAGAGCCGTCTTCGTTTACCACATAAACTTTGGAAATGTTGTCGTGCTCTGCCGCCTGTTCAATCAGAGAACGCATGGCTTCCCGAATATTTAAGCGCTTATCCAGAAATACGAAATTGGTAGTCATACGGGAACCGATAAAGCTCTCGTCATAAGCTGCCAGAATCTGTAATTCGTTACGATCCTTTAAACTCATTTTGGAAAGCCAGATGGTTTTTTTCTCGGGATTGGCCTCTTTCAGAAGGTCCACCGCATCATCGGGTTCCATATCGGAAAGAATGACTGCAGCTCTTTCGGAGCTCATTTCTTCTAAATAAAGATAGCCGTGTTCGGCATACTCCATAACCTCACTGAGGCGCTCATTTTCCAAAGTATTATAAAGAAGCTTACGCTCGTCTTCCTCCAAGAGGGGAAGGGCGGAAGCAATGTCGTTTGCGTGATATTCTTCTAACTTTTCCTGAAGTGTTTCAATATCTTCGCCACTGCGAAGTAAATCTATAATTTCCTGAACGTAGTCTTGCTGAACTCTTTCATTTTCGTTCATCTTTCTCTCCTTTCCAAAACTGCATGGACACAGGGAAAAAAGAACTTGGAGCTTTCCCCAAAAACCCGCATAAGTGTATCACTAAAGGGAAGCGGATAGCAATGCTTTTATGGAGCTTTTTTCATAATGGAGTGAAACAGCTGCTTCATGGCCTGTATCTTGTTCTTTGTATCCTCCATATCTTGTTCTTTGTATCCTCCATATCTTGTCTTTTATAAGTCTAAAATCCTTGACAGTTCGCCGTTTTCTCTATAGAGTCAAAATTGACATCTTCAGAACGGAAATAGGAGTTTGTATGCAGATTTTAATCGTAGAAGATGAGGTGTTGCTTGCGAAATCACTGCGGGAAATATTGGAGGATTCCGGGCATGAGGTGTCCCTGACCTTTGACGGGCAGGAAGGACTCGAACTTGCACGCTCCACGTCTTTCGACCTTTTGATTTTGGATTTGATGCTTCCCAAATTAAATGGCTTTCAGGTCGCAAGAACACTTCGTAAAGAGCGAAACGGGATAGCTATTTTGATGCTGACTGCCAAGTCGGATATTCTGGACCGCGTAGAGGGACTGGATTCAGGAGCGGATTATTATCTTACGAAACCCTTTGATAAGAGAGAATTGCTTGCCTGTATCAATGCACTTCTTCGGAGGCAAGGGAAAGAAGTGAATCAGATCAGCTTCGGAAATACCGCTTTAGACCTGGATTCCTCGGAGTTGATTTGCGGAGAAAATACGATAAGGCTTTCCTCTAAGGAATTTCAGATGATGAAGCTGCTTCTTTCGGAGGGGAAAAATAACATTACAAAAAATACCTTTCTGGAAAAAATCTGGGGATATGAGAGTGATGCAACGGAAAACAATGTGGAGGTCTATATCGGTTTCCTTCGGAAGAAGCTGAAGTCCCTTTCTTCGGACATCAGTATTGTGGCCAGTCGGGGGCTGGGATACCATATGGAGGAAGAAAAGCATGATTGAGCAATTACAAAAAAGGCTCACGCTGCTTTTATCTTCCGTAAGTATCTTTTTACTGCTGTTTTTATTGTTTTTTTTGTATTTCTTTACTAGAAATAGTTTGTATGGAACGATGCGAAATGCCTTGTCTTCTGCCGTTACAAAACCGATGGACCGTTCTACTTCCGATTCTTACCCGATTTATCAGATATTCATGAAGGAAAACGGAGAGATTTTGGAGCATTCCGGAGAAGATTTTTTTCTGGAAAGTGATACTGAAGAAAAGGCGGTGCAAGATGCTCTTCTGCGGATAAAGGAGGGGAAGGAGTCTTTTTACGGATCACTTGAGGGCGGAAAGCTACAATATTTTTGTAAAAAAGATTCTCCGCCTCATGGGAAAAGTGCCTATCGCATTGCCTTGACGGACTTCAGTAAGGAAATCGGGAGCATCCGCCGGCTCTCTGTAGTGCTCTTTATTCTATTTTTTGCGCTTTCCTTCGTGATTATCGTTTTATCCCGGTTTTTTGTACGGAAAACGGTGGCTCCGGTGAAGGAGGCCATGCTCTCTCAGAGACAGTTTATTTCGGATGCTTCTCATGAACTGAAAACACCGCTTACCGTGATTATCAACAACGTGGGAAATTTGCAAAAGAAGATAGAAACTGTTCCCGCGCTTAAGGGGGAAGACGCGGAGAGGATTCGAAGTGATATTCTGGGAATCGAGGAAATGAGCGGCAGAATGAAGCATTTAACGGAATCGCTTCTGGACTTAAGCCGCCTTGAAAGTTGGCAGGATAGAGGGAGTCAGCTGGAAAAAGTCGCTCTGTCCGCCCTGGTAGAGCACGAGTGTCTGTATTTTGAACCGCTCTTTTTTGAGAAGGGAAAGAGTTTGGGCTATACAGTGGAAAAAGGACTTTATACTTTGGGGAATGAAAACAAGCTGAAGGAACTGCTTTCTATTTTACTCGAGAATGCTCTTAAGTATTCCCTTCCCTCCACATCAACCGCAGTTTCTTTAAAGAAAAAGAGAAATACTTTATGTCTTTCCGTTTCCAATGCGGTGGAAAAAGAACTGAGTAAAGAGGAGAAGGAGAAACTGTTTCAACGTTTTTTCCGGCTGGATGAATCCCATAGCGGAGGAGACGGTTACGGTCTTGGGCTGTCTATTGCAAAGGAGATTGTTCTTATGCATAAAGGAACGATCAAAGTGGAGAGCGAGAAAGGGCTGATTTGCTTTCATGTTGCTCTTTCGGAAAAGCCCTAAAAGTTCAATATTTTTATTCATAACGAGTATCGTGCGCAAAGCGTGCGATATCTCGTTTATAAACAAGATAGGAAAAATCCGGGAATTTTTGCTCAGATTCTCTAATCCTATCCATAATAAATATCTAAGTTTTGCCGATAAACTGACAGGGACTTTTTTATGAAAATATAGTTCAGGAATATCCTTTTTGTTGAAGAAGGAAAGTGTATATGTTTACAGCGGTAAGTAAAGCAAGGGAAAGCAGAGGAGTAAAATGATGAAGGAAAGAGAGAAAAGAACCCTTTCCGGGAACGGTTTGTCACGAAGACGCGTAAGAAGAAAGCATTTTGCAAAGAGAGGAATAGCTTATTTCCTTACTTTTTTGATGCTTATGGGTAGCGTTCAAACCGTATCCTATGCAGAGGAAAATGGAAAAGAAATCGCAGGAAGATTGGAGCTTGGCGAGGAAGGGAGTGTTTCAAAGAAAGAAGAAGGAGCACAGCCGGAAGGAGTAAAGCCGAAAGAAACACAGTCGGATGGGGCGCAATCGGAAGAAGCACTGAAAGAAACAACGGAGCGTTCTGAAGAAGCGGTCACACAGGAAACGACAGCCTCATTTGACACGACAGGAGCGTCGGAAAAGGGAGCCGTTTTAGAGGAGACGGGCGAAAAGGACGAGTCCGGGGTTTCTTCCTCCGAAAGCGAGCAGGAGAGTATAGAATCCGAAGAGAAGAAAAAAGATTCTGTAGAAGAAAAATCCGAGAATACCGAGGAAGAACTTAGCGAAGAAGAGAAGGCTAAGCTTTCCGAAGAAGGGAAAAAGGAAGAAGAGAAGGCGGAATACCTGGACGCTTCTTCTTTTAGAGCACAAGAAGGGGATTTAACCGTAACTGCTTCTTTTCCTGAAGGTACTTTCTTTGAAGGAACCTTTATGAAGGTGGAACCCGTAGAAGAGGAAGAGAAGATTGAGGAAGCGAAGAAAGAGCTGGAAAAGGAGTTCAAGAAGGAAGATCCTGATGCAGAGTCTGAAGTAGAAGTTTTAGAGTCGGTGGATATTTCTTTTTACCGTGAAATAAACGGAGAAGTCAAAGAAGTGCAACCCAAGAAGGGAAAGAAAGTAGAAATTTCCCTCCAAAAGACGGAAAAAATCAAGGAAGCACTTAGTGGAGAGGAAGCGGAGCAAGAAGCCTCTGTTGAAGAGGAGCTTAAGATTGTACACCTCTCCGAGGAGCACCCGACAGAGATACTCCCGGTTAAAGAAGAGGGAGAGAATCTGCTTTTTTCAGCGAAGCATTTCAGTACCTTCTCTATCGGAAGAAGGAGTAGAAAAAGAAGAGAGCTGAGTCATCAGCTTTCGGCTTTTTGGAAGGACATTCCCGATAAAAATGCGGGAACAGCGAGGGCGAGCACAGGACACAGCTATACGGACGGAAGTAATGGCGTGATCCGTGATCAAAAAGACTTAAAGATTGTTCCTCCGGAAGGAAGCTCCAATGCCACGAATGGCACAACGATGGGAATAGAGCTTATTCTGCAGGGGGATAAAAACACTAAGTATAGGGAAGGCACCGTACACCTCTATGTTCCGGCACGAATCTTTAAAGGATGGACAGACGGTTATAGTAATAATACAAGCGCTCCGGACTATTGGAAAAACAATAAAATCAACGTTTCCCCAAACAGGGAGAACTGGGTATATAAGGAGCGGCCGGGAATTATCCACGGTATTGCAAAGGCACCGAATACGAGTAGCCAAAGCCGATTCAACTATGACATTGTGCAGAAGGAAGTCAATGGAAAAGAGGAGACTTACCTCC
>CAUSIX010000147.1:0-4830 GCA_963531555.1 uncultured Oribacterium sp. | reverse complement strand
GGTACGTGTAGCGAAGAAGACCGGTAAGGTTATTGATTAAGAGAAAGGAGGAATGAAGGATGGCTAGATTAAAGGATATTTACAATAGCGAAATCAAAGAAGCTATGCAGAAGAAGTTTAACTATAAAAATGTTAACGAAATTCCGAAGCTTGAAAAAATCGTCATCAACATGGGTGTTGGTGAAGCAAAAGAAAATTCCAAGGTTCTCGACAGTGCGGTTCGTGATTTAGAGATTATTACGGGACAGCACGCAGTAACCACCAAGGCTAGAAAGTCTGTTGCAAACTTTAAAATCAGAGAGGGACAGGCTATCGGCTGCAAGGTTACTCTTCGCGGAGAGAAGATGTATGAGTTTGCTGATCGTCTCATCAACCTCGCTCTTCCTCGAGTAAGAGACTTCCGTGGTGTGAACCCGAATGCCTTCGATGGCAGAGGAAACTATGCCCTTGGAATCAAAGAGCAGATTATTTTCCCGGAAATCGAGTTCGATAAGGTAGACAAGGTTAGAGGAATGGACATCATCTTCGTAACAACAGCGAAGACTGACGAAGAGTCCAGAGAGCTTCTTACCCTGTTCAATATGCCTTTTGCGAAATAATCGGAGGAAAAAATGGCAAAATTATCAATGAAATTAAAGCAGCAAAGACCTGCAAAGTTCTCCACAAGAGAATATACAAGATGTAAGATTTGCGGACGTCCGCACTCTGTACTTCGTAAGTATGGAATCTGCCGTGTATGCTTCCGTGAACTCGCCTATAAGGGAGAAATCCCCGGTGTTCGTAAGGCATCTTGGTAAAATGTTTGTAAAACGAATATCGTCTGCATCCGCATTCGATATTTCGTTTACATAGAGGATAGTGCATAGGGCGCATCCCAATAGATAAGAAGAAAGGATATCCGTAAACATGAGTATGAGTGATCCAATCGCAGATATGCTTACCAGAATTCGTAATGCAAATACTGCAAAGCATGATTCAGTATTAATTCCGGCATCGAAGATGAAGAAAGCCATTGCTGAAATTCTTCTCAAAGAAGGATATATCGCAAGCTGTGAAATCGTAGAGAACGGAAAGTTCCAAGACATTAAGATCGGCTTAAAGTATGGAGCTACAAAGAACGACAAGATTATCTCCGGAATTCGCAAGATTTCCAAGCCGGGTCTTCGAGTTTATGCCGGTAAAGAGAATATGCCGAGAGTCCTTGGCGGACTCGGTACTGCAATCATTTCTACAAACCAGGGTGTAATCACCGACAAGGAAGCAAGACAAAAGGGTGTAGGTGGAGAAGTCCTTGCCTTTGTATGGTAATCTGTCGGAATATATTTTCTGAAAACAGTATTTTACTGAGAATTTAAGAGAGGAGTATACTATGTCACGTATCGGAAAATTACCGGTCGCGATCCCGGCAGGTGTTACTGTTGAGATTAAGGACAATGTAGTAAAGGTAAAGGGACCGAAGGGGACCTTAGAGAGAACCTTTGCAAAGGAAATCGGAATTAAGGAAGAGGATGGCCACTTAGTGGTTACTCGTCCGAATGACAATAAGAAAGAGAAGTCTCTTCACGGATTAAGCAGGGCTTTACTGTTCAACATGGTTGAAGGGGTATCGAACGGCTACGAGAAGAAGCTGGAAATCAACGGTGTAGGATACAGAGCGGCAAAGCAGGGTAAGACCTTGACTTTAACTTTGGGATATTCTCACCCGGTAACCATGGAAGATCCGGAAGGTCTGGAGACTGTACTGGAAGGAACCAATACCATTTTCGTAAGAGGAATCGATAAGGAAAAGGTTGGACAGTACGCTGCAGAGATTCGCGGTAAGAGAGCTCCGGAACCCTATAAGGGCAAGGGAATCAAGTACTCTACCGAGGTTATCCGTCGTAAAGTCGGTAAGACAGGTAAGAAATAATAGGAGGAAAGTAGAATGGTTAGTAAGAAAAATAAAGCCGAGCTTCGTCAAAAAAAGCACGCAAGAATCAGAAACCGTTTGTCCGGAACTCCTGAAAGACCTCGTCTTGCAGTTTTTCGTTCCAACAAGCACATGTATGCACAGCTTATTGATGATGTTGCAGGAAACACTTTATGTGCAGCTTCTACCTTAGATAAGAATGCAGGTCTGCAGTATACCGATACTGTGGAAGCAGCGCAGTTTGTCGGTAAGTCTATTGCCGAGAAGGCTATTGCAAAAGGAATCAAGGAAGTCGTTTTCGACAGAGCAGGTTTCCTGTATCATGGTAAGGTTCAGGCCCTTGCAGATGCTGCAAGAGAAGCCGGACTTGTATTCTAATCGAGAGGAGAAATCACTAAGATGAAGCGCGAAAAAATTGACGCAAATCAGTTAGAATTAAACGACAGTGTTGTAGCTATCAAGCGTGTAGCGAAGACTGTTAAGGGTGGTCGTACCATGAGATTCTCCGCTCTTGTAGTAGTTGGAGACGGTAATGGCCATGTGGGTTGCGGAACCGGTAAGGCAACTGAGGTTCCGGAGGCAATCCGTAAGGCAAAAGAGGCTGCAGTAAGAAATATGGTTACTGTACCTGTAAATGAGGATAAGTCCGTTCCGCATGATTATATCGGAAAGTTCGGTGCATCCACCGTTCTTCTGAAGAAGGCTCCGGAAGGAACCGGAATCATCGCCGGCGGTCCGGCGCGTATGGTCTGCGAGCTCGCAGGAATCAAGAACATTCGTACAAAATCCTTAGGATCCAATAATAAGACAAATGTGGTTTATGCTACTTTACAGGGTCTTACTTCCATGAAGACACCGGAGCAATTCGCAATTCTTCGCGGTAAGAGTGTAGCAGAAATTACAGGTTAAGGGAGGGTTATCATGGCAGATAAATTAAGAATTACTTTAGTAAAGTCTCCAATCGGTGCCATCCCTAAGCAGAAGGCAACTGTGCAAGCTCTTGGATTAAAGAAGATTCGTCAATCCGTTGAGCTTCCCAACAACGGCGCTACCAAGGGAATGATTCAGAAGGTCAATCACTTGGTTAAAGTGGAAGAGATTTAAGGAGGCGAAATATGGAGTTAGCAAAGTTATCCCCTGCAGAGGGCTCTAAGCACTCCCAGAATTTCCGCCGCGGCAGAGGCCACGGTTCAGGAAATGGAAAGACAGCAGGCAAGGGACATAAGGGACAGAAGGCTCGTTCCGGTGCACCGAGACTTGGTTTTGAAGGTGGACAGATGCCTTTGTTCCGTCGTATTCCGAAGAGAGGATTTACTGATCCCAACTCTAAGGTAATTACCGGAATCAACGTTTCCGTATTGGAAAATCGTTACAATGCCGGAGATGAGGTTACTTTGGAGAGTTTACTGGAAAAGGGAATTGTTCGTAAGTTAAATGACGGTGTAAAGATTCTTGGAAACGGAGAACTGACCAAGAAGCTTAGCGTGAAGGTAAACGCATTTTCTCAGAGTGCAAAAGAAAAGATTGAGGCTTGTGGCGGAACCTGTGAGGTGATTTAATGCTTCAAACAATACGGAATGCCTTTAAAGTGAAGGATCTGCGGGATCGATTGATTTTCGTCTTCCTGATGCTTGTAGTAATTCGTTTTGGCTCTAATCTTCCTATCCCGGGTGTAAATCCGGGATATTTTGGAGATTTATTTAAGAATATGGCAGGAAACGATGCGTTCGGTTGGTTCAACTCCATGACGGGTGGATCCTTTGAGCAGCTCAGTATCTTTGCTTTATCCATTACACCCTATATCACTTCCTCCATCATCATTCAGCTTTTGACTGTGGCGATTCCCGCTTTGGAAGAGATGCAGAAGGATGGAGAAGAGGGAAGAAGAAAACTTACGGAATATACCAGATATGTGACCATCGGCCTCGCCCTTTTGGAGTCGACAGCGATGGCGGTAGGCTTTGGAGGTTCCGGACTTTTAATCGGATATGCGGAAGGAAGTGTTTTTCGTAAAATAGCAGGTGTTGTCATCTGTGTAGTAGCCATGACGGCAGGATCGGCACTTCTGATGTGGATTGGTGAAAGAATAACGGATAAGGGAGTGGGAAACGGTATTTCCCTTGTGCTCTTGTTCAACATTCTGTCTTCGATACCGCAGGATTTTATCACCTTATATGAACGCTTCATTATGAATCATAATATCGCGACAATGGTTGTTGCGGGGATTATCATAGTTGCGGCGATTTTCTGCATGGTATGCTTTACAGTAGTATTGCAAGATGCGGAAAGGAGAATCCCGGTACAGTACAGTAGACGTGTACAGGGAAGGGGAATGGTTGGCGGACAGCAGTCTCAGATTCCTTTGAAGGTCAATACGGCAAACGTTATGCCGGTTATCTTCGCATCTTCTCTTATGACGATGCCGGTAGTACTCGGGCAGATTCTACATGTCAATAACGGAACAATTATCGGTAAGATTATTATGGCGTTGAATTCCGGTTCCTGGATGAATCCGAATGCACCGATTTATTCGCTGGGACTGGTTCTCTATATTGCATTGCTGTATTTCTTCGCCTATTTCTATACTTCCATTTCGTTTAATCCGTTGGAAGTGGCGAATAACATGAAGAAGCAGGGGGGATTTATTCCGGGAATTCGTCCGGGAAAACCCACAAGTGATTATTTGGACGGAATACTTCGCTATATTATTTTTATCGGAGCAACGGGCCTCGCCATTGTGGCATTGGTGCCGATTATCATTTCCGGTGTTTTCAATGTGAGTCGTATTTCCTTCTCGGGAACTTCTCTCATCATTATCGTGGGCGTAGTTTTAGAGACTTTAAAGGCAATTGACTCGCAGATGGTTATTCGTAATTATAAGGGATTTTTAGACAATTAATCTATCAGCCTCCTTAGCTGCA
>CAUSIX010000146.1:0-4835 GCA_963531555.1 uncultured Oribacterium sp. | reverse complement strand
GGAGGCACAGCCCGTCATCCATATCACAGCCCGGGATTCCCATGGTGTTGTCGCAGTCAAAAATGATTTTTCGCTTATTTTCGTTTTGCCTTGCTCTATTTTGCATTTCCATTTTTTCTGTTTCTATATTTTGCGTTTCTATTTTTTCTATTTCCGTTTTTTCTGTTTCTATCTTTTCTGTTTCTATCTTTTCTGTTTCTATCTTTTCTGTTTCCACCTTTAGTCCTCCAAAAGTTCTTCTTTAGAAAATAGAATAACTCCCATTTCCGCTTGCAGTACCATCCTATACGGAACTTGCTCTAAATCCTCAGGTCTGTCTGATAAATTGTGCAGAACAAGACCGTTTTCATTTTCCCAAAAAACTCTCCAGCTGTCTCCAATGCACTGGGAGCTTATCGGATAAAAAAGAGAAGCGTTGTCATGAGCCGGTGCTTCCGATTCCCTATGAAACTTGTGCTGTCTCTCCCTTTGGAAAAGATAGTACTCTCCGTCCGGCTTATCCGCTACAACGAGATTCCGTGCGATATTCGTCTGATGCTCGTTAAGAATAGAAAAAAAAGGCATCTTAAATTCACCTTTTTCCACTCTTCCGGGAATGAAGTTGCCTTCCCCCATAAATTTTGCAGCATAGACGGTTTTCGGGGCATAGAAAAGCTCTTCCCCTCTTCCGCATTGCAAAATTTCTCCCTCTTTCATTAAAGCAATGCGGTCGGAAAGGCGCAGGGCTTCCTCATGGTCATGGGTGACAAGCAAAACGGAAAGACCTCTCTTCTCCCGTAAATGAAGGAGAAGCTCTCCCATTTCCTTTCGAAGATTCGGGTCCAAAGACGAAATCGGCTCATCGAGGAGAAGCAGTTCCGCATTCTGGGCAAGTGCTCTCGCAATGGCCACCCTCTGCTTCTGTCCTCCGGAAAGACTTTCTATCGTTCTCTTTGAAAAACCTTCAAGACTAACGAGAGAGAGAAGCTCTTCCACGATTTTCCGTTCTTCCGTCTTGTTCTTTTTTTGAAAATGCAGAGGAAAGGCAATATTTTCTCCAACTGTAAGGTGCGGAAATAAACGAAGGTCCTGAAAGACCACCGTACAATCTCTTTTTTCGGGAGGAAGCTTAGTCAGATCTCTTCCGTTCAGAAAAACGCTCCCCGAAGAACTCGGAATGAGCCCCAGTACAGCTTTAATCAAGGTACTCTTCCCACAGCCGCTGACACCGAGAAGACTAAAGATTTCGCCTTTTTTTATTTCTAAGGAGCAGTCCTTTACAATAGGACTCCCTTCCAAGTTCACATGTAGATTTTCTATTTTCAACATGCTTTTTCCCTCCTTTTTAAGCTTCTCAAAAGTATTTCCATAAGAAGAAAGAGCAGGAAACTGCTCAGTAAAAAGAGCAGTCCGTAAACACTTGCTAGATTTCTTTCTCCGCTCTGAATAAAGGGCACCATAATAAGACTTAAAGTCTTCAGCTTCCCTCCGCCAAGAAGCACCGTTAAGATGTACTGGCTCATAGAAAGAATAAAGGACATCATAAATGCGGGAATGAGGTAAGGAAAGAGCAAGGGAATTGTCACCTTAAATAGCAAATAGAAGCCGCTTGCCCCGAATACTCTTCCCTGCTCCTCCAAACGTTTGATTTTACTCTGCATTCCCTCCGTAAGATAGCTTGTCGCATACGGCAGACTGTACAGCACGTGCGATAAAAAGACTGAAAAGTAGGCATTTTTAAAGGGAAGGCGCAGGAAAAGAATCTGTGCGCCCATGGCAAAAACCGAAGACGGAATCATAAAAGGAAGGAAAATACAAAAAGAAAGCAAACTACTCTCTTTGTGTTCACTTTGCCATTTTGCGGTGCAATAGGCAGCCATTATAGTGCATAAAGACACCATGACGGAAAAAAAGATACTGAATAGGCAATTCATAAAAAGAGCCTTTCTTTGAAAGAGAATGCTTCGAATCGCTCTCAAAGAGTAGTTTCCGGGGAGTATCCCCGGCCATGTGTAGCGCTCGGAAAAGCTCAGTAAAATAAGGACCAGAAAAGGAAAAACAATCGAAAACAGAAACAATATGCGTATCAGCTGATACGCCGGATTTTTCTTACTAAGCATAATTATCCTTTCTTCTTCGGTAAAAAGCGGAAATAAAAGAAGGAAAGCAGGAGTGAAAAAAGGAGCATGATTCCGTTATAGCTTAGTGCAGTCGGGCGATTCATAAATCCTCTTTGCAGTTCTTGATAGGCAAGGACGCTAAGTGCCCTCTCCGTTGTATTTCCAAGAAGATAGGGAAGATCAAAGCTTCCGAAGGAAAAGGAGAAAATAATAAAAAAAGCCGCAAGATACTGCCGAATCGATAAAGGCAGCGTAATAAAAAAGAAGCTGTATAAGGGACTCGCTCCCATGGTTCTCGCGGCTTCTCCCAACTTTCCGTCTACCGAATAGGCAAGCGGTAAAGCGAAAAAAAGCATAAAGGGTAATTCCTTCCAGATGTAACCAAGGATCACCCCTACTCCAAACCGGTCATAGACGAACTCCGGAAAAGCACTTTGGTCGGAAATCAGTTTTAACGCATAAAAAATCCTTGCCATAAATCCGTTTTGCGAAAGGAAAAAGAGCAGAAAAAGCGCTACCAAGCTATGCGGCATAATAATCGCAAGCTGTAATATCGACTTTAAGCTGTCCCATTTTTCCGAAAAATGTAAAATCAAAAAAGAACAAAAAATCGCAAGAAGTAGCGTAAAAAGGGAGGATAAAAAGGAAATCCGTAATGTATAGAAAATAGAGGGGAGCGTATCCCCTCTAGTAAAAATCTCCTTATAATGCGCTAAACTACCATGTCCCTCAACAGTAAAGCTGTCCCAAAGCCCCAAAAACAAAGCCAGTAAAAAAAGCCCTGTAAAGAAAAGCTGCGGCAAGAGATAAAGAAAGGAGAAATTCTTTTTCATTTTACTTTCCTGCAACTTCTTCCTGCCAGATTTCCTCAATAATCGGAACCAGCCCTGCCGGCATTTCCGGAAGGCGCTTGTTTAAAAGTTCGCTCTGCGGAAGAACACCCTCTCCAAGATCCACCTTGGAAAACTCGTCCTGCACCTCTTTAGAAAGCTTGGTATTATCGAGTACCGGAATGGTCTTCAAAGTCTCATAGCGGTTTAACTGTACTTCCGGAGCCATCATCGCATTGATTGCCACTTCAGCGGCAGCTCTGTGCTTTGCATTCTTGGAAATCGCAATGTAATTGGTATTTCCGATGGTTCCCTTGTCGAAAAGGAAAGTCTTGGTATCGGGAGAAAAACTTCCGTCTGTAATACCGTTTGCTACGATATAGGCAGAATAGCTCATCCCCATAATGAGTTCTCCATCGGAGTACATGTTCATCATGGTCGGTGCGGACTCCGGATAGGTCTTTCCTTCCTTCCAAAGGTAAGGAGCAAGCTCCTTCAAGTACTCCATAGCCGGCTTAACAAGCTCTCTTACCGCTTCCTTATCTTCCTTAACGGTCTGGAACTGCTCTACTCCCACAATATCATAGATTACATTGCGGACGAAGGCGGAACCGGTAAAGTCGGGAAGTGCCGGATAGGTAATCTTTCCGGGATGTGCTTTCGCGAATTCCAAAAGCTCCGCGGTATTCTTCGGGAACTCTCCAACCTTGCTGTCTCCGTATAAAACAAGCTGTGCTTTGCCATAGGGCGCTTCATAGCCGTTAATCGGATAAGAGAAGTCTGCCTTGGTTTCCGGATCATCCTGATTGATATACTCCTTAAAGTTCGGCAAATCCGCTGTAAACGGACCATAAAGATAATCGTTTTCCTTAGCTGTCTTAAAGTTCTCTCCGTTAATCCAGATCATGTCAATATCGGATTCCGTGCTTCCCGCCTTCTTCTCCGCGGAAAGCTGGGTCAAAATATCTTCAATCCCCATCGGCACACGATTTAGAGTAATGTCATAATTCTTCTTCAAATACTCTGCATAGAAGCCGTCCAACCACTGGTTTAAACGGTCATCTCCGCCCCATCCGTAGAAGTTTACAGTCTGCCCCTTGGCTTCCTCTACAAGTTTGTCAAAGGCTTTCGAACTGCCTTCTTCCGCCTTCTCCTCCGCCTTACTCTCTTCTGTTGCCTTGGTTTCCTCCGCCTTCGCCGTAGTAGTGGAAGTTTCCGCTTTCTTTCCGCCGCAAGCGGATAAAACGAGCACTCCCGCCATAGCCATTGCTGTAAGGCGAGAAATCATTCGTACATTCTTTTTCATACTCTTTCTACTCCTTATTCTTTATTTATCCTATATTTTGATTCTGTTTTTCCTTACTCTTCTGTCTTTCCGTATAAACTTGTTTACCGAGGCCGATAAGAAATGCCAAGGCAAAGAGAATTAAAAGTCCTGTTACAAGGAGCTTTGCTCCTCCGGTTAAAAATCCTCCAACATAAGAATAAACCAGGGTTGCCGGAAGCTGTCCGAGACCTGTTGCTACCCAGAATCCCAAGAAGGATACGGAGCTTAAGCCTGCGGCATAACTTACAATATCAAAGGAAATAAAGGGGAGCAGTCTAGCAATCAGGATACTTTGCTTTCCATGCCGCTTAAAGAAATCATCAATATTTTTCAATGCTCCCTTAGAGGTCAGCTTCTCGACCGCCTCTCTACCCAGACTTCTTGCAATAAAGAAACAAAGCGCAGCGCCGACCATGGCGCTACTCCAGGAAAGCAAAGCCCCCTTCCAAAATCCGAACAGTGCGGCATTCGCAAAGGTAATCAAAAAAGCGGGAAGCGGTGCCACAACGGACTGTAAAACCATGAGTAAGAAGGAAATGGCTGCAGCATAGGGCCCGTAAGACGCTACAAAATCCTTAA
>CAUSIX010000145.1:0-4840 GCA_963531555.1 uncultured Oribacterium sp. | reverse complement strand
ATCTGCAGAGCTCTCTCCGTTTGCCTCAGCATATTTCAGTAAGATGGAGGCGATACGCACGATAGTGTAAAGAATATAAGGACCGGTATTTCCTTCAAAAGCACTGAACTTCTCCAAATCGAAAATGTAGTCCTTTGTAATCTGGTTGGAAAGATCCCCGTACTTCAAGGCTGCAAGAGCAATAACCTTCGCTGTTTCCTGTCTTTCTTCACTCGTGAGTCCGGTATCCTTGCCTTCCTCCATACGGGAAAGTACGGAGTCCCGAATCTCGTCAATAAGCTTCTCTAAACGAAGCACACCGCCATCTCTCGTCTTAAAAGGCTTTCCGTCTTTTCCGTTCATGGTTCCGAATCCCATGAAGGTAAGCTTCGTTTCCTTCGGAAGGAGCTCTGCCTTTCTTCCTACACGGAAGAAGGAAGTATAGTGGAGCTCCTGACGACTGTCAGCCACATAAAGATACCAGTTCTGCGGATAGAGCTTTTCTCTATCCATAATGGTTCCGAGGTCGGAAGTCGCATAAAGGCTTGCTCCGTCGGACTTTAAAATCATGCAGGGGGGCAGTTCCTTCTTATCTCCCGGCTCTGCAATATCCACTACAAGGGCGCCGTTTGAACGATAGGAAAGCCCCTTCTCTTCCAAGATTTCAATGAGTCTTGGGAAATAAGGCTCCGCATCGGACTCCCCCTTCCAGATTTCAAAATGCACATCCAGCGCATCGTAGTTCTTCTTTAAGTCGGCAATGGAAACCTTCATAATCTTTTCCCAAGCCTTCTTATACTTTTCTTCGCCCTTCTGCAGTCTTACCGTGATATCCTTTGCACGGTTCGCATACTCTTCATTCTTTAAACTGCCGTCAGCATTCTTCTCTTTGGCTTTTGCGGAAGCAAAGGGATAGATTTCTTCCAGTTCTCCGATGGTAAAATCCTTTTCCAACTCTCCTCTTTCTTCCAGTTCCCCGATGATGAGTCCCATCTGCAGACCGAAGTCACCAAGGTGCACATCGCCCACAGCTTCATTTCCCATACGGATAGCCAGACGCTTTAAAGCTTCTCCGATAGATGCGGAACGAAGATGTCCTACGTGAAGGGGCTTTGCTACGTTTGCTCCGCCGTAGTCCACAAGAACCTTCTGCCCTTCCTTCGGATCCAAACCGTTTTTCTCATCTTCCGCCATCAAGCTGCAGTATTTTGCAAGAAATGCGGAAGAAAGTGTCATATTCAAAAATCCGGGCTTAACCACTTCCACCTTGGAAAACAAGGGTACGGATAGAGCCTTATCGCCCTCTAAATACTTCTGTACATCTTCAGCAAGCTCAATCGGGTTCTTCTGATACTTCTTTGCACCGATTAATGCACCGTTACTCTGGTAGTCACAAAGGTCGGGACGATTGGAAACCGTTACCTTTCCCAGTTCTTTTTCATATCCGGCAGACTCAAATGCAAGTTCAACAGCACCTTGTAAAATCTTCTTTACGCTTTCCATGTTCATCCTTTCTTTTACTAAATGAGTGCCCACATCCCTGTAGACGACGACACTCGCAATACATTAATATTTTTTTTGCTACAATAATCGGAAGCCTGACTCTGAATGCTTCTCTAGTCTGAAAAAACTTCCTTATACTACGGAAAAAGACTTCCTAAATCGGAAGTCTATTTCTTATCTGAACAGCAGAACGTGCACTACGCAAAATACAGCTATTGCGTAAAAATTATGCTCTGGATTCATACTCTCCGGTCTGTGTGGAAATAATAATCTTATCTCCGATATTCACAAACAAAGGAACCTGAACTTCAACGCCGGTCTCTACAGTAGCCGGCTTTGTAGCACCTGTGGAAGTATTCCCCTTGATACCGGGCTCAGTATGCACTACTTCCAAGGTAACCTTCAAAGGAGGCTCTACAGAGAAGACATTTCCCTGATAAGAAACTACTTTAACCGTTTCGTTTTCCTTAACAAACTTCATGGAATCGGCAATCTGATCATGAGAGAGGGCAATCTGCTCAAAGGTCTCATTGTTCATGAAGTTGTACATCTCTCCGTCATCATAGAGATACTGCATATCTACTCGGTCGATTCTTGCTGCCGGGAACTTCTCGGTCGGACGGAAAGTCTTGTCGGTTACACCGCCATTAATCACATTTCTTAACTTGGTTCGGACGAAAGCAGCCCCCTTACCCGGCTTAACATGCTGGAACTCTATAATCTGAACTACTTGTCCATCCATCTCAATGGTTATACCATTTCTGAAATCACCTGCAGAAATCATAAATCCTCCTAAATATCTTCTACTTATGGGCAACCGCCATGAGGGCACGGTTCTACCCTAAACTCGTTGTCAATTCTAATATAAAATGAAAATGCACGCAAGCTTTTCTTGAAAAACTCGGTGTAACGGTATTTTTATCGAACTGTGCCCCGGTTTAACGGACAATTCCTTTCATAATTCTTCATTTTTATGTATAATTCTGAAATCGGGAATCTGATGTGTATAAGGAGCTTGGTTATGGAATGGAAGAAATTCGCCTTTATCGGTTTAGGATTAATTGGAGGGTCTTTGGCAAAAGCCATAAAGAAGGCCTATCCTCATGTGCATATTTCTGTTTTTGACAAGGACAAGGCTTCCGTAAAAACCGCCCTTAGGGAGGGAATTGTAAATCATGAATTGCCATATCTAAAAGAAATAGAAGCCGATACCGACCTCATCTTCTTATGCACTCCGGTAGAACAAAATCGAATCATCTTAAAAGAACTTGCTGCGTTTCTCTCCCCTCATACCATTTTAACCGACGTAGGTTCCACCAAAAGGGCGATTATGGAGGAAGCGGATACACTCGGGCTTTCCGCACGATTCTGCGGAGGGCATCCCATGGCCGGGGCTGAAGTGTCAGGCTACCGGGCTTCCGATTCTCTTCTTTTGGAAAATGCCTATTATCTCTTAACTCCGGGGAAAAATTTTTCTTCGGAAGATACCGAGAAAATGAAGACTTTTCTATCTTCTATCGGCAGTATCCCCTTTGTCATGAGCCCGGAAGAACATGATCGGTCCGTCGCCTGTGTAAGCCATCTTCCTCATCTCATTGCTGCAAGTCTCGTGAAGCTTTTGAAAGAAGAGGACCGGAACGGAAGTATGAAAAAGCTGGCAGCCGGAGGATTTAGGGATATCAGCCGTATTGCTTCCTCCTCTCCCATCATGTGGCAGCAGATTTGCCTCAGTAATAAAAAACCGATTTTAGAAATGATTGAAGCTTACATCCGGCTATTGGAGAAGACCAAGTCTTCCATAAAAAAAGAAGAGCCCCATGCAATCGAGGATCTCTTCCAAGAGTCCGGAGAGTATCGCAATTCCATGGATAGTAGCGCACAAGGCTTGATTCACAGTGAATTTGCCTTTTCTGTCCATGTCGAGGATCACCCCGGTGCCATTTCCATCATTTCCACGATACTGGCCTCCAACAGGGTCAGTATCCGTAACATCGGCATCAATCACAACCGTGAAAAGGGGGAAGGCGCCCTACAGCTTTCGTTCTACACGGGAGAGGACTGTGAAATGGCCAAAAAACTTTTACATAAATATGGCTTCGACCTTTAGGCCGAAGCGCTTGTTCCCTCTTTCTCTCCCTTTTCACCGGTGTCGAAGAGACTGTGTGTTGCCTTATAAATTTCTCTGGCAATATATGCATTGTTCATCGTATAAAGGTGCACCCCGTCTACCCCGTGAGTCAGTAAATCCACAATCTGATCCACGGCATAAGCAATGCCGGCATCTCTCATTGCCGGTGAATTATCTTCATATTTTTCCAAAATCCTCTGAAACTTCTTCGGAATCTCCACACCGCAAAGGCCTGCCATTCTTAAAACCTGACGTTTGTTAACCACCGGCATGATTCCCGCCTCAATCGGTACCGAAATCCCCGCCAAATCACATTTTTCAAGAAAGCTGTAAAAGTACTCGTTATCAAAAAAGAGCTGAGAAATCAGATACTCCGCACCGGCGTCCACCTTGGTTTTCAAATTGCGAATATCCGCAACTTTGTCCGGGTTTTCAATATGTCCCTCCGGATAGCAGGCTGCAGAAATTCGAAAATTGCCATTTTCTTTCAGAAAGGTCACCAAGTCCGAAGCATAACGAAAGTCCCCTTGATTTTCCATACCATCCGGAATATCGCCTCGTAAAGCCAAGATATTCTGAATACCGGCTCTTTTAAACTCCTCTATCTTTTCCAAAACATCGTCTTTTGTTAAACCGATGCAGGGAAAATGCACCACACCGGGAACATGACAGATATCCTCAATATGCTCTGCAATGGAAACCGTACTTTGCTTGTTTTCTCCACCCCCTGCCCCATAGGTTACCGAAATGAAATCCGGACGAAGATCCTGCAGTTTATATAAGGTTTCGTAAATTGTATCAATGGATGCATTCCTTCGAGGCGGGAATACCTCAAAGGAAAACACCGTTTTTTTAGAGAATAAATCAACAATACTCATTTCTTAATTCCTTTGCCGCCTGCACAAGATTCTTTAAGCTTGCCAAGGTCTCTTCTCTTCCTCTGGTCTTTAAACCGCAGTCCGGATTGACCCATAACTTCTCTTTTTCAATCTTCTTCAGCATCTTTCCCAGTGCCTCTTTAATCTCTTCTACGGAAGGTACTCTCGGGGAGTGAATGTCGTATACTCCGGGTCCAACCTCTGTACGGAAATGATTCTCTCTCAGCGAGTCCAGAATCTGCAGATCTGAACGGGAAGCCTCAAAGGAAATAACATCTGCGTCCATGTTATCGATAGCGGGGATAATATCCGTGAACTCACTATAACACATATGAGTATGAACCTGTGTGCC
>CAUSIX010000144.1:0-4844 GCA_963531555.1 uncultured Oribacterium sp. | reverse complement strand
TTGAGAACATCTCCAGCCTTTGCATTCTCTACATAGACAGGGCCGGTTGCGGGATTGATACGATCCCAGTTCAAAGCTCCGATGCAGCTTCCCTCTTCACTAAGCTGGTTATCAAAGCAGTCATGGGTACGGAAAAGGACCGTCTCTCCGTCCATCACCTCCGCGACCGGTTCGTTTTTACCGTCAAAGGCAAAGATTCTATTGTTTTCGATGATTTTCATAGTTGTTTCTTCATCCGATTTTCCTACTACTGATTCGAGCTCTTTGTCAAATAGAACTATGAGAAAATAGATGATTCTCCTTTCTTATTTCTTCTTTTTCAACTTATATTACTATAATTGATTTATAGCCTTTAGTTTGTGCTACATGCCAGCTTAGTCTAGCTTAACAGCCAATCAGAAATATCCATAATTTTTATTCCCTCATACTGATACTCCTCATTTCTCGTCCTTGCTATTAAAATCTTTGGATATGCATCCTTAACCTGAAGCAACGGAAAAACTTCTCGTGCCAAAGTTTTTTCCTCTGAAATATTATCTGATACTTGAATATATAATTTTTCATCCCGCTTTATGGCAACAAAATCGATTTCCTTTTGATACAACACGCCGACATATACCTCATAGCCTCTACGAAGAAGTTCAATGGCAACTATGTTTTCCATAATCCTTCCATAATCCATATTTCTTGTTCCCAGTTTTGCATAACGAAAAGCATGATCACTTAGGTAGTATTTATCATTACTGGAAAAATACTTTTTCCCTCTAATGTCGTATCTTCTAATCTTGTAAAATGCAAAAGCATTACATAGATAGTCTATATACGATCCGACCGTTGTATGATGTACTTTTTCATTCATACTTCCCAAGACATTGGTAATATTTCTTGCAGAAGATAGATTTGAGATATTATCCATCAAAAAATCCACAATTCTGTTCATCAGTTGCATATTTCTAATTTTGTACTTTTGTCGAATATCTCTGATAATCAATGTGTCAAAAACATCTTCGATGTAATTATATTTTGCTTCCTGATCTTGATACAAATAAGCCCCCGCCATTCCTCCTTCTTTCAGATATGCAGAGAAAGCCTTATCTTTATTTTGAGAAGGAAAATAATTCATATATTCCTTAAAGGAGAATGGGTAGATTTTTACTTCAAAAGTTCTTCCTGTAAATAAAGTTGCAAGATCAGAGCTTAATAAAAAAGCATTTGATCCGGTGATATAAATATCGAATTTTTCCGAGGCATGTAGCCCATTGATCGCTTTTTCAAAGCCTGCACACATCTGCACTTCATCAATGAAAACAAAGTTGTGTGCATTCTCCTTATATTGTGAATGGATAAATTCATACAATGCTTTATAGCTAAGAAGGGATTCATACTCAGGCAAATTGAAATTGACAAAAATAATATTAGCTGTAGAAATATTTTTTTTAATATAGTCACTAAATGCTTCCAACAATTTGGATTTTCCGGATCTTCGAACGCCTGTAATGACTTTGATATCCGGGGTTCCCATAGCATGAATAATTTTATTCATATAGAGCTCTCGGTATATTAACTTCATAACCTTCCCTCCTTTCCGGTATGTCCTTATCATATCTATTCTATTAGCCATTTTCAATAATATTTTCATTTTGGCTAATAGGATTTCTATGCTTCTTCTTTGCCTATGTGAAAGAAGAAGTAAGTCCTACGTTAATATACTTATCCTACCCGTGGAAGCCATGACTCTTATATGCTTGTACATGATAAACCTAGCATTAAAGGCAGGGATCAAGATGCTTGTTATAACAAAAGAACTTACTATAGATAAAATTCATCAACTATAGTAAGTCCTTTTCAAAATAAATATACTCGCAAGTTTTAGGGCTAAAGTTCTATTTTACTTCTCCAATGCTTGATCCACATCGGCAATAATATCCTGCACATCTTCAATGCCTACAGACATTCTGATAAGGTCAGGAGATACGCCTGCTGCCAGAAGCTCCTCATCATTCATCTGTCTATGAGTGGTGGATGCAGGGTGCAGCACACAGGTTCTGGCATCTGCAACGTGAGTTACGATAGCCGCGAGCTTCAGAGAATCCATAAACTTCACAGCCGCGTCTCTTCCGCCAACTACGCCGAAAGAAATAACACCGCAGGAGCCCTTTGGCAGATACTTTTTAGCCAATTCATGCTGGCTGTCCTTTTCCAAGCCGGAGAAGGAAACCCAGGATACCTTCGGATGCTTTTCCAAATGCTTTGCTAAAGCCAAGGCATTTTCATAATGTCTTTCCATTCTTAAGTGCAAAGTTTCCAATCCTACGCCAAGGTAGAAGGAGTTTTGCGGAGAAGGAATGGAACCTAGATCACGCATGAGGTTCGTGGTCATTTTCACAATATAAGCCGCCTTCCCGAAACTCTCCGTATAGACTGTACCATGGTAGGTTTCGTCCGGAGTGGTGAGACCGGGGAATTTCTCGCTGTACTTCGCCCAGTCAAAGTTTCCGGAGTCCACAACTGCACCGCCAACAGAGTTCGCAAAGCCGTTCATATATTTGGTAGTGGAGTGGGTCACGATATCCGCTCCCCATTCAAAGGGTCTACAGAAAATCGGGGTGGGGAAGGTATTGTCCACAATTAATGGTACGCCATGCTTATGTGCTGCCTTGGCAAATTTCTCGATGTCTAAAATTTTCAAGGCAGGATTCGCCAAGGTTTCTCCAAATACCAACTTTGTGTTGGGACGGAACTTGGAATCCAGTTCTTCTGCGGAAATATCCGGATCCACGAAGGTCGTTTCAACGCCCATATTTTTCATGGTCTTTGCGATTAAGTTGTAGGTTCCACCGTAGATTGCAGAGGAGGCAATCACGTGATCTCCCGCAGCGGCAATATTGAAGATGGCATAGAAGTTTGCCGCCTGACCAGAAGAGGTTAGAATAGCCGCAACCCCTCCCTCCAGCTGACAGATTTTGTTTGCCACAGCATCATTCGTGGGGTTTGCCAGTCTGGTATAAAAATAGCCGGACTCCTTTAAGTCAAAAAGATCTCCCATTTGCTGAGAAGTCTCGTATTTAAAGGTTGTGGATTGTACGATGGGAACCACTCTGGATTCTCCCTTTTTCGGTTCGTACCCGCCTTGTACACAAATAGTATTGATGTTGTAATTTGCCATAGTTACTACTCCTTTCACTTATTCCGCCTACTATATAGTTCGGAGTCTTACGTTGTCAAGGGAAAGGGAAAATGGACACATAAAAAAGCGGAAAATGCTGTTCTTTTTCAGCACTTTCCGCTTTTTTCATCTTCTCTACGCACAAATCCTTTCGTAGCGCTCGGAAGACAGCGTTTCCAGCATAAAGGAATAAGGATCTAAAATCCCCTCGGACAGCATGGAAAAGATTTGCGGAGAGGCGCCGGACACCAAGGCAACTCCCTGCTCATTTTTCGTAACCGGCTGTTGCAGGTTTCTACTGTTCACATTCCAAAAAACAATTTGCGGAAGCCTGTAGCCATGTCTTGCAAATTCCTTTTTTGCGTACTCGAAATTCGACATTTCTGCATTTTCCACGCAGCAATCGAATTCCATATCTGAAATGATATAGAGTTTTTCCGGGATTTCCTCCTGCTTCGCATGATTCTTCAGTGCTGTCTTTAAAATCAAATCAAAAACTTTCAGCAAATCCGTATTGGCATATTCATTAAAGCTCATGCAGTATCTAAGTTTATCTACAATATCCTTTCCCTTAACTTCCACAAGTCTCGGATTTTCAGAAAAAGTAATAAAATGATTATGGAAGCAGCTCTTGTTGTGCTCCGCAAAATAAATCCCCAAAGACTGTGCCACTGCTGCCGGCATGTACTCGGAGCCCCAGTTATAGAACATGGATGCGGATATATCCACTATGACCAGGGCATTTTCCGCCCCTGTATAGTCCGGAAGAGCCTTCCAGGTGACGTCCAGTGAACGGCGTTCTTCTTCCGTGATTTCCTCTTTCGCCATTTCTTTATGAATAATGGATGCTGCGACATCATAGGGCGTCAAGGTTCCCGTATTCATCACGGAGGGATTCATTTCTGCCTTGTCCAAGAAAGCATAGTATCTCTCCCTGTCATTTCTAAGAAAAGCCAGTCTATACTTATACAAGGCTTTAGAAGGCTGCTTTTCGTAAGAGAAGGAATAGTCCTTCTCCCGAAGATAATTCTCCATCAGTTTTATTTCTGCCCGCAGTGAAACAAGGACTTTACGATACCCTGCATCGCTAAATCCCATTGCTTTTGCCAGTTTCTTGGCACTTTTAACGGTGTCTGTATTGCTGGTATTCACGGAAGGAAGCCATTTGGCCAGTAAAGAAACACCATCTCCGGTTTTCAGGGCAGCAAGATCCTTATCCAACTGCTCTTTTATGAAGCTAAGCATCTCCTTTTCACACGGCCCGTTGAGAAGGGAAAGCAGGTCGTCAAATCTTCCGTACTCGGGAACATGCATAATATTCTTTCGAACGGAGTCCGCCTCATGAAGAGAAAGCCACTTCCATATAGACCGGAACACTCTTCGCTCCCCCAGTCCTCCTCGGATATCCCTTGCGAAGAAGAGAATCTTCATCGCCATATTGTTGTCTTCCGTATAGGCCTTGATAAACCTAGAAATGATTTCATTGTCCTCAGCATTTCGCAAAGCCCCAATGGTAGCAAAAAGATCCAGACAGTAAGAATTTGTGCTCCTGTTGGTAAGAGCGCCATTCTCCGTATATGTCAGATTCTCTTCTTTTCTTAAGTCCTCTAAAAACATTGCTCCTACCTCCTCGTATTATTAAGTTGTAGCTTTTCTTTACCTGTTCTTGGTAATCAGC
>CAUSIX010000143.1:0-4938 GCA_963531555.1 uncultured Oribacterium sp. | reverse complement strand
GGTAAATCCATTATGGAAGAATCCGAGATAGAGAAAGAAAAAGAAGTAGGAAATAAAGAAGAACAAAGGGGGAATCTTTCTTTTTCCAAGATCCTGTATGGCGGCGTAAAGTAGGAAGAGTAATAGTATTTCATAATGAGAATGAAGCATATCCACCTCCTGATTGGATAGTGACTGTAAGCACTTTCCTTATCTGAGAACAGTATAGGGCGCGGACAGAGAATTTCCTATACTCCATATGTAGATAATATCCATATACGGATAATATCCACATATGGATAATGCGGAAAAGCGAAAAATAAAGTATCTTGAATGCGGGAAGAAGCGGTTTCCCAAAAAGAAAGTGTAAAAAAAGCGAAAAACAAAGCTGTTTTAACAAAAATAAGACAAAAAACTTGTATAGTATTTTGTCAATAAGTAGTGTTATAATACGAGTTTACTTTCATTCAAAAAAAGAACTTGCTAAAAAGATGGGGATGAGTATGAGAATTCGTACAGCAAAGGAAGAGGATATTCAAGAAATTTGCCGTATTTATGATTTGGCAAGAGAACATATGAGAGCAGAGGGAAACACATTGCAGTGGAAGAAATATCCGAATGAGAAAGACGCTTTAGAGGATTTACGGGATGAGACGCTTTATGTCATGGAAGAAAGAGAAATAGTGGGGGCTTTCAGCTTTTTTATAGGAGAAGAGAAAAACTATCGGAAGATAGAAGGGGGAGATTGGCGAAAGGCGGAACCTTACGGCTGCATACATCGACTTGCTTCTTCCGGAAAATGCAGGGGAATTGCAAAAGCTTGCTTTTCTTATTGCTTGGAACGAGTACCTTATCTTCGAATCGATACGCATGAGAAGAATCTTTCCATGCAAGAAGCACTGAAAAGTTTCGGTTTTTGCTATTGCGGAATTGTATATGTGGAAGATGGGAGCAGGCGTCTGGCTTTTGACTATATCCGAGGGGAATAAGTTCTTTAAGAGCGGTTTATCCATGTTGAGCGATTGATAAACTTTAGAGCAATTTATACCTATTGAGCAGATTACGGATTGCAGAGCGGTTTATCCATTGCAGAGTTGTTTATAAGGGAGAAATATGTTTATTGTAAAGAGCTTATTGTTAGGAATAGGCCTTGCCATGGATGCGGTTGCGGTTTCCATGGCGAACGGTTTACAAAATCCGAAAATGAAAGAAGAGAGAAAAATGAGCATCTCTTCCGCTTTCGGCTTTTTCCAGTTTTTTATGCCCGTACTGGGCTATTTTTTGTTAAGGACTTTTACGGATTTTGCACCGCTGCTTATCCAATATATTTCGCCGATTTCCACCTTGATTCTTTCCTATCTTGGCTTAAGAATGCTGCTCTGCGGCGTTAAAAAGCAAAAAAATAAAGAAGGGGAAGAGGCGTCCGGGAACTTGCTGTTTCAAGCTGTAGGAACTTCTGTGGATGCTCTATCCTTGGGATTCACCTTTTCCCTGTACAGTATTCCCAAGGTGTTTATCTCGTCGATAATCATAGGTATAGTGACGTTTATCTTATCTTATGCGGCCATTTTTGTGGGAAAGAAATTCGGTACGATTTATGCGGGAAAAGCGGATATCTTGGGGGGAATCGTTCTTATTTTAGTGGCAATTCTTCTATAAAAGGGGGAGAATCGGGAAAGAAGGGAAAAATCGGAAAAAAAGGGGAAAAATCGGGAAAGAAGGGGAAAAATCGGAGTGGCGAACAGAGAGTATTTGCAAAGCGGAGAGAAGCAAAGGAAAAAAAGAGGAGATTTTTCAGAAGAACTTTTACACTGGTATCGGAACAATGGGAGAATCCTCCCGTGGAGGGGGAAGAAAAATGCATACTATACTTGGCTTTCCGAGATTATGCTTCAACAGACCAGGGTGGAAGCGGTGAAAGACTATTTTTATCGTTTTATAGATCGACTTCCTGATATAGCAAGTCTTTCGCAATCGGAAGAGGAAGAGGTATTAAAGCTTTGGGAGGGGTTGGGATATTATTCCAGGGCGAGAAATCTTCATAAAGGAGCTAAGCTTATTATGGAACGGTTTCACGGGGAAATGCCTGCGGAATACTCGGAAATTCGCGCTCTTCCCGGAATAGGGGATTATACCGCTGCAGCAATTTCCTCTATCGTTTTTTCGGAAAAAATGCCTGCTGTGGATGGGAATCTTCTTCGTATCTTTGCTCGTTTAAACGCCTATGAAGGAGATATTTTGTCAAAGGAAGCAAAGGACTTGGCATTTCGGTATTTTCAGGAAAGAATGGATGAAAGCTTTCCCGGAGATTTTAATGAGGCGCTGATGGATTTGGGGGCTATGGTTTGTGTTCCGAAGGGACAGATTCAGTGCGGCTCTTGCCCGCTTTCTTCTTTTTGTCTCGGCTTAAAAGAAGGGAGACAGGAAAATTATCCTAAGAAGAGAGAAAAAAAAGAAAGAAAGAAGGAACAGTACAGTATTTTCCTGATTCGACTGGGAGAGAAAATCGTGCTGAAAAAAAGACCGAAGAAGGGCGTTCTGGCAGGGCTTTACGGGTTTTATCAGCTTCCCGGCTTCCTGAATAAAAAGGAGGCTTTGGAAGAGGTGAAAAAACTGGGATTTATTCCACTTAAACTGCGAGAACTGGGAAGTGCAAGACATATTTTCACACATAAGGAATGGGAAATGCTAGGCTATGAGGTAGAGTGCGGAGAATTTCCGCTTTGCGAAGAGCTAAGAGAGGACATCGAGCTATTTACCAAAGAGGAAATCGAATTAAACTTAAGTATTCCCTCCGCTTTTTCCTATTACAAGAACTTTCTGTAAAGTACCGGCGGTTTTCAGCTTTTCGGTGAATTTGACGACAATATAGGGAGGATGAATGAGCGCTCGTTTTAAGTATATTGACCTATATAAGACTCTTCGGAAGGATATTATTGAAGGACGTTATCGCTTTCAGGAAAAAATGCCTTCAAAGCGATTGCTGGCTTCCTCCATGGGGCTTTCTATTCTCACAGTGGAACATAGTTATGCTCTTCTTTTGGAGGAAGGATATATTGAGGGGAGAGAGAGGAGCGGCTACTATGTTTCCTACCGGGACGGACTGTTATTTCCGGTGGAGGAGCAAGAGGAAGAGCTTCTCCTTAGGGCTCCCTTTCAGAGCGAAGATAAAGAGGAGATGAGCTATTCCGTTATTGCGAAAACCGTTCGTAAGGTTTTATCCAAGTACGGAGAGGAGATAGTAAGTCCTTCGGAGAGCCGGGGAAAGTATTTTCTGCGGAAAGCATTGAAGGATTATCTTCGAAGGGCGAGAGGGATTTTTGTGGAGGAGGAGCAAATTTTGATAGGTGCCGGTGCCGAGCAACTCTATGCTCTCTTGGTACAGATTCTCGGAAGAGAAGGGAGCTTTGCGGTGGAGTTCCCCTCGTATGAAAAAATGCAAAAAATATACCGGGCAAACGGCATTCGTTTGGAATTTCTGGAAATGGGAAAAAACGGCATTCACAGTACTGCTCTTAGCACGGCAAAGAGCAAGGTCTTGCATGTTACCCCTTTTCACAGCTTTCCAACCGGGATTACGGCGACTGCCTCAAAAAGGAAAGAATATTTGGACTATGCTAAACGAAATCAGGCTTTTATTATAGAGGATGATTACGATTCCGAGTTTTCCGCTCTCGGAAAGCCGGAGGACAGTCTTTTCAGTATGGATGAGAGGGATTCGGTATATTACCTCAACAGTTTTTCCAAAACGATAGGGCCAGCTTTTAGAATGGCATACCTCCTTCTTCCGGCGAAAAGAATGGAGGAGGACTTCAAAAAAATCTCTTTTTACAGCTGCTCCGTTCCTGTTTTGGAACAATGCATTCTTACTGAACTTTTGCAAAGCGGAGAGTTTGAACGGCACATTAATCGTATTAAAAGGAGGAGGAGAAATCGTGTTGAAGAGTAAAAAGAAGCTTATCCATATGGAAGGGCTTGCCCTTTTTCTCCTTCTGGCAATTTCCGTATTTTCCTTGGATCAGGCGGTGAAAAGAAAAATCAATCGGGAAAAGGCGGAGTCTTTCCCTCGCGCTGTGAAGGGGACAAGAGGTATTCTTGAGATTCGAAAGGCAGAAAATCCGGGCTTTACTATGGGAAAAGGGGAAAAGCATCCCCGGCTGGTTCGCCTTGCCTCTGTTTTGGCAACGGTGTTTCTTCTTTTTTCTTTACCCTATATAAGCTATACAGCGGGAGATACTTTTCTTTTACAAAACATCGGTGCATCACTTGTAATGGGAGGAGCCATGTCCAACACCTTTGACCGAGTGCACAGGGGAAAGGTTACAGACTACCTTTATATTCGAGTAGGTTTCTTGAAAAAGATGATTATTAATATTGGAGATATTGCGCTTTTCTTTGGAGCGTCCTTTTATTTTGCGGGAATATTTCCCACCTTGTTAGAAGCAAAAAAAGCAGAATAAAAAAAATTTCTTTTTAAAAATTTATACTAGAAAAATGTCTATTCTTTTGCTATTATTGTCTGATACAAGAAAAGAGACAGTAGCGTTTCACTTGAAGAGGGAGGAAAAATGAATAGTTTATTTTACTCGGTGCCCGTTCTTGGCATCTTGGGTCTTCTGTTCGCTTTATTCCAAGGACAGAAGATTCTAAGAGAGGATTCCGGAAATGAGAGAATGAAAGAAATTGCGAAGGCGATTGCAGAAGGCGCGGAAGCATTTCTTTTTGCAGAATATCGGATCCTTCTTTTTTTTGTTTGCAGCTTATTTATATGCATAGGCTTCGGAACAAGAAGCTGGCTTAGTGCCATTGCATTTGTCTTTGGTGCAATTCTTTCCACTTTGGCAGGCTATTTTGGCATGCGCTCCGCAACCCATGCAAATGTTCGCACCGCGGAGGCGGCAAGAGGCTTCGGGATGAAGAAAGCGCTTTCCATTGCTTTCTCCGGCGGTTCCGTAATGG
>CAUSIX010000142.1:0-4967 GCA_963531555.1 uncultured Oribacterium sp. | reverse complement strand
CAGAGGAAGAACAGTTTAATGCATATAAAGAAGCGGCGGAAATCATGGGTGGGAAATCCCTTATCATCCGAACACTGGATATCGGAGGGGATAAAGATATTCCCTATCTCCATATAAAAAAAGAGGAAAATCCTTTCCTGGGCTATAGAGCCGTGCGATACTGTCTTGGCAATCAAGAAGTCTTCAGAACACAGCTTCGCGCCATATTAAGAGCCTCCGCATTCGGAAAAGTGAAAATCATGATTCCCCTTGTGAGCTGTGTAGAAGAGCTTCGCGCTGCAAAAGAGCTGATTTCTAAGATCAAAGTCGATTTGGAACAAAACGGAATAAGCTATGATAGGAATATCGAAGTAGGATGCATGATAGAGACGCCTTCCGCCTCTCTCATCGCGGATCTTCTCGCACAAGAATCCGATTTCTTCTCTATCGGAACCAATGATTTAACGCAATACACTATGACTGTAGACCGTGGAAATGCGAATGTCTCTTATCTCTACTCCACCTTCCACCCCTCCGTGCTCCGTTCCGTGAAGCACATCATCGATTCGGGAAAAGCTGCCGGAATACCGGTCGGGATGTGCGGAGAAGCGGCTTCCGACCCGCTCCTCATTCCTCTTCTCCTCTCCTTCGGGCTTAGCGAATTTAGTGTAAATCCTGTCCTTGTCCTTGCTACAAGGTCTGTGATTTCCAAGTGGACAAAAAAAGAAGCCGATGCACTCACCAAAAAAGTGATGTCTCTATCTACTGAAGCGGAAATTGTCGCAGTACTGAAGGAAGCGGTAAAAGAGTAAGCAAAAAAGTGGCTGTGAAAAAATATTTTTCACAGCCCCTTTTTGTTCCTATCTTCTATCTCTCTTTATTCAAAGCGGGCATGAACAACACCGAGACGATTACTAAACCAGAACGCTTCTCCTATTCCTCTGATACCGACCTTTTCACAACCGGAAATGTCCACATCGATGGTAAAAGCCTTGGTGTCGTATCGAATATCATCGTTTTTATACAGAACATCATCGTTTTCATTATAAACTTCCAGACTCATTACTCTGTCTTTTCCCCAGCTGCCTTCTTCCGGGAATACAGTTGCCTTAAGATGGGTATAGTTCCCGTCATTTTCAAATTCAATATAACTGTTATAACCGAAAGAAAATCCGTCCCTGTATATTTTTTTCTCTCTGTTGGTTCTTATCTGAGACTCACGACTGCACTCCTGTATAATAGTATCCTTTCCGTAGAGCTTCACGGCATTGTTTTTCGCCTTCTTATCGCTGACAGGCAGCTCACCGCCGTCCTCCTGCACTTCTTCGGAAGCATTCGCGGAAGTATTCTTTTTTGTATTGGATGCCGCATTGTTCTGTCCTGCCGTATTTACAGCGACATTTCTTGTCTGCACGGTGCCATTCTCTATCCATGCACCATTTTCATTTACCTGATAGCCGTCCGGAGTCGCTCCGTTTAAGATGCAGTAGCCAAAACGGTCGAAGTAATAACACTCTGCCGTGCCGTCATTGTTTCCGTCAATCCACTGCCAGCTGCTGGATGGCCAAGTGCCATTTCCAAAATCATACCACCAGCCCTTCGCATCACTTACCCAGTTTCCTGCAAAAGCGGTCAGGCTTAATGCTGCCGTGCAAGCCAGAGTTGCGCTTCCGAGTGCTACGAGTTTCTGTAAATTCATCTTTTTCATTTTTTACCTTCCTTTTCTTTACTATGTTTTAAAGTAGAAATGTCTTCCTAAGAAGATTGTTTTCTCCTTTCTTTGATAGGCAAAGTATAGCGCGAAGTAAGGAAATGCTTTTTCAGATTAAGTTTACAGTAGGGAATCCTTGGAATCCGCTAATCTACCGCTATGCAACTTTACTCTTGTTTCCTTTTCCTCTACTGCCTAGTCCCCTGTATATCGCAGTACGGCATACCAGTGACTCGTTTCCGACTGCTCTTTTTTATCCAGGAAATTCATATAGCCTTCCTCGATAAACTCTGCTTCCTTCATACACTCCCGAATAAGGCTTTTATATTCTTCACGAGTTCTATAGATTGCACCATAATAATCCTTTAAATCTTCCGACCATATATGATTTAGCGTAAGTCTTTCTTTTTTCCCGACACTCTCTTCAAAATAAAATAGGGTATCCCGCTTCGCTAACCGCTTTAAGCCATGATAACACTTTATCAATTCCTCTTCGTTGATATACATGGAAATACCGGTCATAAGTACAATATCATATTTCCGCGCTGTAATTTTCGAATCGGAAAGCGCATCGACAAGGGACATCGTATAAAAATGACAGTTCTCCTTCTTGATATTCTCTTTTGCCACGGCAATCATTTCCGAAGAAAAATCTACACCGTAATATTCCTTACACTGACCGACAACAGCCTCTGCCCATCTTCCTATTCCGCAGCCGATATCCAGAATCACCTTCTCTTTAGTGAGTTTTAATTTGGGAAGGATAAATTGCTTTTCATAGGCATCCCACTTAACGGAAAAATCCGGATCCTTATCCCCCAGTAAAACCGTAGTATACTCCCGCTCTCTGGTTTTTATCGTCTTTGCTCTTTGGTTATAAAAGGAAATCGTATTCTCCGTGTCGATGTTGATTTTTTCTCCATATACGCGCTCTTTCATCTATGCAAAACCTCCCTGTCCGATAGACTCCGGAATTAGTTCTTTGCCTTTACTATGAATCTTCCTCTGCATGAATATTTTTTACCATGAATATTCTTTTGCATGAATGTTCTTTACCATGAATATTCCTTTGCATGAATGTTCTTGTTTATGGAAACTCCAATATATAGATGTAAATTCACTTACCTTATATTTTCGTCAGATTTCTTTAAGATATAAGGAATTGCAAGAAATGTGATACGGCACCTTTGCTGTCCTCTTTTACGTAAAGAGACCTTGTGTGCATCACGCCTTATTTTACTTTGCACTATTTAGCCGATTCCCAATATTTCTTTAAGCTCCACGGCTTTCTTAATCGCGGTGGATTTCCTCTATCCCTTTGGGTGTGAGGGCCGGTGCTATAGATAAGGCTAAATTGCCGTCATACAGGCCGGATATGCTTTTAAATTCTCTCATGCGATGCTCCTCTCATGCCAAAGGGGGCTGTCTAGTCATTTTATCCCACAAGGATATTTTCATCCCTAAGAAAATGCTCTATCCCCACATACTGGATTCCATTATCATCTTTCCAAGGTTTTAAATAGTCTTTGACCACAACCATCTTTTTAAAAGAATCCGGTATTCTGAGGAGAGATGCGATTTCCTGCTTTTTCTTCTCCGGATCTGCAATGCTTAGTGCCGACTGAATGTAGTACCTGTCATTTCCCCTATTAAGCACGAAATCCACTTCTAATTGTTTCCGCACTTTTTTTCCCTCTTCCATAGTTGCGATCTCGACTACTCCAACGTCTACATCAAAGCCTCGCCGTATCAAATCGTTATAGAGAACATTCTCCATCAAATGTGTTTCCTCGATTTGTCTAAATCCAAGTCTGGCATTCCTTAATCCTAAGTCAGTATAGTAATATTTGGACGGTGTCTTAATATACTTTTTCCCCTTAACATCATAACGCTTTGCCTTTTGAAGCAGATAGGAATCCTCAAAGTAATGCAAATATCTATCAATGGTATCCGGTGCAAGGGATATATTTCTTTCACTCTTAAAGGTATTGGACAGTTTACCGGGATTTGTCAATGAACCAATCCCGGATGCCAAGATATCAAAAAGTATAGCCAGTACCTCCTCGTCGTTCTTGATCTTATTTCTCTCCATGATGTCCTTAATATAAGTTCTTTCAAATAGGTCTCGAAGATATTTACTTTTCCGTTCATGCGTATCCATTTCCAAAATCATCGGCATTCCGCCATAGGTGTAATACTCTTGCCAGGCTTCCCGCTTATCTCCTTCATAAGCATCATAAAACTCAGCAAAAGAAAGGGGAAATACTCTGACCTCATCCCCTCTATCTCTAAACTGCGTAAGCACATCTGACGAAAGCATCTTTGAGTTACTTCCGGTCACATAGACATCCGCATTTTTTATCTTCAAGAGCCCCAGAACCACATCTACAAAACTAATCTTTGCTTCTTGATTGTCCACATAAGGATTCTTTACTTCGGAAACCAGCTGTATCTCATCGATAAATACATAAAAAACCTTTTTTGCATCTGTAATGCGACTTCTAATATATTCATCCAAATGAAGTGGATCGCGATATTTCATATTGCGCAAATCATCCAACTGTATCCCTATAATCTGTTCCTGAACAACTCCTTCGTCTAAGAGTTGCCGGCGAAACAAGTCAAAAAGAAGGACTGACTTGCCACTTCGTCTAAGACCGGTAATAATCTTAACTCTTCCGTTCTCTTTTAATCTCATCAACTCATTAACATATTGCTTTCTTGGCAGCATAGCTATCTCCATGATTTTTTTGCAGAATGGAACATTTTTTTCATCTATATAAAACAGATTATATTCTAAATTGGGCTTTAATCAAGATATTTATATAATTTTATTGTTCCAATCTGCATTTTTTTCGTCCAGAAAAATCCCAAAACAATTGACCATGCAATGACACGCATTCCTGCTTTCTTTTTTAATTTTCCTGATTCTTTAAACATAGAGGGAAACCGCGTTTTTACGCATATCCCCACTTATCGAAAGCTAAATTCAGCGCAAATCCCCACTCGTAAAAGTGTGTTTTCTACGCAAATCCCCATTTAATATCCATAAATCGGAAGAATATTGTTTACTAAGTCGGAAGATTATCAGAATTATTGATATAGGATGATTTTTTTGTTCCAATCTGCATTTTTTTCATATAGAAACTCACAAAGCGTGATATCAGTATCATTTTTACAAAAAATGAAAAAAGGGGTTGTAAAAATCAAAATAATATAGGAATTCTTTGCAATATAGGTCTGAATGCGGGGTAGTCTGAGCCCGTCGGTACTTGCG
>CAUSIX010000141.1:0-4988 GCA_963531555.1 uncultured Oribacterium sp. | reverse complement strand
TTTCTCCTGTTCTGCTTTCCCCTGTTCTGCTTTCTCCTGCTTTTGGGAACAGTATTCTTCCTTCCCCCTATTCGCCTTTTCTTTATAATCCAAACTTCCGGCGTAGGATGCAAAAACCTCCTGCACCGCTTCCTCTACCTTCTCTCTTTTTACATTTAAACGCGTCAAAAACTGACCGGCAAAGGAATGCTCTCCGCTGTCCTCCGCGGAAAAATTGGAGCGAACGGCAAAAAAGTCCTTCTCTGAAAAGGAAAGATTCACTTCCTCCTTTTCCGAAAGCACAATAAATTTTGGCACGGGAAAGCCTTTTTTTTGTAGGATTTCTAAGTTCTCGGCTTTCATTTCCTAAGCTTTTCCTTCCAGTGTCTGATGAGAGTCCTCCGTAATTCTATGGATCTTCTCCTCCATACCCTCCGGAAGCTTACCGCTCTCCTCCCCGAAAAACTTAAGATACGCCAGATATTCTATATTTCCCTCCGGTCCTTTGATGGGAGAAAAGCTGAGTCCCTCTATGGAGAAGCCTATACTTGCCGCAAATTCCAGTACCGTACGAATAACCTCTTCATGAACCTTCGGATCCCGAATCACACCTTTCTTTCCGACCTGTTCTCTTCCCGCTTCAAACTGCGGTTTAATCAGACAAACCACTTCTCCGGGGAGACTTGCGAGCTTTTTCACCACCGGAAGCACGAGCTTTAAACTGATAAAGGACACATCGATAGAGAAAAAACTCGGTTTTTCCGTAAGATCCGTCTCTTCCACAAAACGAATATTGCACTTTTCCATGCAATGCACCCGCTCATCATTTCTAAGTTTCCAGTCTAACTGTCCGTGTCCGACATCCACGGCATAGACCTCCTTTGCCCCATTTTGCAACATGCAATCGGTGAAGCCGCCGGTAGAAGCCCCGATATCCATACAAACCCGGTCTTTTAGCGCAATCGGAAAGCTCTTTAAAGCCTTTTCCAGCTTGAGCCCTCCACGGGAAACATAAGGAAGAGGATTTCCCTTAACTACGATTTCCGCAGTATATGGAAAAGTCGTTCCCGCCTTATCTTCCTTCTCTCCATTTACGAAGACAAGACCTGCCATGATGGCACGCTTTGCTTTGTCTCTACTGTCAAAATGTCCTTTCTCCACTAAAAGTACATCCAAACGCTCTTTCTTCTCGCCCATTTACTTCCCTTCTTCTCTATCTTGCTATTCCTAAATTTTTTACTGTTAAATTGATATTATCCAAATGATATTATCCACATAACTTCTTAGCAGAATCCAATTTTCTCCGGTGAAGGCACATAGCAGTTTTTAAATCATTTGTACCGTTTGTCTTTCATTCTCCTCTCCTGCCATTTTAGAACCTGACCTGCTATTTCATGGCAAGTGATTCTCTCATTATATACTAAATTTTTGTAAATTACGCAGAATATACTGGTCTATTTACCCTAAATCCTATAGACTGTCATTTGCAAGATTATTGACACAGAAAGGAAAAGAAATATGATTAGTGCAAGAAACCATTTTCACGGAATTGTAAAAGAAGTTCGTAGAGGAGCGGTAAATGCCATTGTAAAGCTCGAAACCGTAGGAGGAAATAAGGTAAGCTCCACTATCTCTTTAGAGGCTGTTGATGAGCTAAAGCTCACAGAAGGGAAGAAGGCTTGCATCTTTGTTAAAGCTACTGAAGTCATGATGGCCAACGAAAACCTCCGCATTTCCGCAAGAAACCAGTGGAAGGGCGTTATAAAGGAAATCAAAGAAGGCGCCGTAAACGACATTGTGAAGTTGGAAATTGAAGAGGGCGTCATCATCAGCTCCACTATTTCCATGGAGGCGGTAAAGGACCTAAATCTTAAAGTAGGAAATACCGCTGTGGCCATTGTAAAGTCCACTTCCGTAATGCTCGGAGAGGAAGAGTAATTGCTTCTCAAATAAATTACTTTAAGAAGTACTTTCCTTGAAAAGGAAATATCGCACGCTTTGCGAGCGATACTCGGTATAAAAAATGAGTAATCTATCTTTTAGCCTATCTCTTATTTTCAGAAAAAAAAGCGCTTGGATATCGTAATCCGAGCGCTTTTAAAAATGTTTTTATGTTGTTCTTAGTTTTTCTTCAACAAGCTTATCTATATCCTCAAATGCATTTTCCAATCGTTCTACATGATAGATTTCGTATAAATCATAAATTAAATTTGTAAGGCCAATCCGATCCCAAAGCTTAAGAATCTCACTTGCCTTTTCCTTCTTAAAATCAGCATACCGCTCCAAGAGGTAAATAAAAAATTCTCCTTCTTTACTCATTTTCTTCACCTCGTATATATTGCGAATTGCGCGGATTTCCCGTAATCATCTCACTTTCCCACATTTCAAAAACAATCTGCGGACTGAAGCTATACACCTCGGTCAAAGGATCTAAGAGCATTTGATATGTTTCTGAAAATAAAAAAGAGCGAATTGCTTTCATGTCTTCTATGCCATATTTCGCTTTTATCAAATAGATTACCTGCCGATCAAAAAAATCTCTTGTTCTGGCATTAACTTCAGTCACTCTATTTCACTCCCGTCAAAATTCAAAAAACGAATTGCTTTTTCTGTCAAAAATGCATACTGGTCTGTTCTTTACTGGAAGTCAGATAAAACCCTGCACCAAAATCCAGGGCTCGAAGATTGCTAAGTATGCGAGGTGAATTTACAACAAGATTACTCCCATGATATAGTTTCACATCCACCTCCTTTTCATACTCTTTCCTTCAAATAATTTTGTTTAGTATATCACAAAAAATCCCTTCTCCTCCAGCCCTTCTATAATGCTGTCCGAATCGATCCTCAGCATTTTCCGCAGAGTGGAAACATCGCCATGCTCCACATAAGCGTCGGGGAGGGTGATATTTTCCACAAATACCTCTTTGTGATGCGTCTCCATGTAGGAGAGTACCGCCTCTCCAAAACCGCCGGCGCGCACGCCCTCTTCCAACGTAAGAATCTTTCTATAGCCTTTTTCAGAAAGTCTATCCAGTATTTCCGTGTCAATCGGCTTTGCAAATCGGGCATTCACGAGACTTAAGTTCACGCCTTTTTTTGCCATTTTCTCCACGATATGCTCTCCGGTTGAAACCATGGAGCCAAGAGCAAGGAGGGCTATTTTTCCTGTCTGTTTCTCAATTAATATCTCCGCCTTCCCGTACTCTATCGGCTCCTGTTTTTCGGAAAAGCCTTGGTAGGCTGTTCCTCTCGGGTAGCGAATCGCAATCGGCCCCTGAAACTGCAAGGCAAAATGCAGCATCTCCGTAAGTTCCTTCGCATTCTTCGGCGCCATAACCGTCATATTCGGAATACTTCTTAGATAGGAAATGTCAAAAATCCCCTGGTGCGTTTCTCCGTCCGCCCCAACAAGACCTGCACGGTCAATCGCAAAGACAACCGGAAGCTTCTGCAGGCAGACATCATGCACCATCTGGTCGTAAGCTCTTTGCAGGAAACTTGAGTAAACCGCAAAAACCGGCTTTAGGCCCGCGCTGGCAAGCCCTGCTGCAGAGGTTACCGCATGGGCTTCAGCTATTCCCACATCAAAGAAGCGTTTCGGAAAGGCCTTTTCGAACTTAGCAAGACCCGTTCCGTCCGGCATGGCCGCAGTAATCGCTACAATTCTCGAATCTTCCTTTCCCTCTTTAATCAGGCTTTCCGCAAAAATATCCGTGTAACTCTTCTCCGTACTTTCTTTTTTACTTTTTCCCGTAGCAATGTCAAATGGCCCGACGCCATGGAATACACTGGGATTTTTTTCCGCCGGAGCATAACCCTTTCCTTTTTTGGTAACCACATGCACGAGTACCGCATGGTCTATACGTTTTGCCTCATGGATGACCTGCTCTAAGGCATGGAGGTTATGCCCGTCCACCGGTCCAAGATACGTTAGTCCCATATTTTCAAAAAGCATACCGGGTACAAAAAGCTGTTTGATGGAGTTCTTTGTATTCTTCAGCCGCTCCACAAGATGATTTCCAACCAACGGAATCTTCCCAAGACCGGAAGCCAGATTTTCCTTAAAACGCGTATAACCCTTATTGGAACGGATGCCGTTTAAATAGGTGGACATACCGCCCACATTTTTGGCAATCGACATCTCATTGTCATTTAAAATGATGATGAAGTTCTTCTTCATCTTGGAGGCATTGTTTAAGGCTTCGTAAGCCATACCTCCCGTGAGTGCCCCGTCACCAATTACTGCAACGACACTATAATCTTCTCCCAAGATATCCCGTCCCTCCGCAATCCCGAGGGCTGCGGAAATAGAGGTAGAGCTATGCCCCGTATTAAAGCAGTCGTAAGGGCTCTCCTCCCGCTTCGGAAAACCGCTGATACCTTTAAACTTTCGCAGGAGTGCGAAGTCATCCCGTCTTCCCGAGAGAATTTTATGGGTATAGCACTGATGCCCCACATCCCAGACAATCTTGTCCTTCGGGAGATTCAGCGCATGAAATAAAGCAATGGTCAGCTCTACCACTCCTAAATTTGAGGCAAGATGCCCTCCATTGTCGGACATTTTTTCTATAATAAAGCGTCGTACTTCCTTCGCTAAGATTTTTTGCTCTTTTAGGGACAGCTTTCGTACATCCTCTGCCCCGGTGATGTTCTCCAGTAACATAAATAAACCCTTTTATTATATTATTTATTACTCTTCCAATATGTGTAGTACAACCGGCAAAAGTTTCAAATCATTCCCATAATATGAACTTTCTAATTTTATTTCTTTCTACTAGCAAGGTAAACTGCCAGTTCTTTTAGGAAAATGTATGCCTTTTCCGACTCTTTCCATAGTGCATCCTGCCCGGCCTCCTTTGGGTTTACAAACTTGTCCTCATCCACTCCGGCTTTTTGTGCTTCCTCTACAAGCTTCTCTTTAAGGCTCTCCAGCGCGGAAATGGCCTTTTCCGTGTACTCTTTTACCTTCTCTTCCGCCTTTTCTCTTCCGTAGAGGGAATAAGCCGTTG
>CAUSIX010000140.1:0-4989 GCA_963531555.1 uncultured Oribacterium sp. | reverse complement strand
CTTGTCAATCAGTATAAGCCCGAAAGAATCTTAATCGAGTGGAACGGGATGTGGAACCAAGATGACCTCTACGAGGGCCCGATGAGTGAGGTTGTTCTTGCTGCGCAGCAGAACAGAGAGCCGAAATATAGTGTCTCCATGCCTAAGGATTGGTTTCTTTATCAGGTAATTACCATAGTGGACGGCAGTACTTTGAAGATGTACCTGTCCAATATGCGCTCTTTCCTCGGACAAATGCTTCGGAATGCGGAGCTCTGTATTGTGAATCGCTGTGATAATTTATCCAACGAAGAGATGATTGACTACAGAAGGAAGCTTCGTGCAATGGGGCAAAATGCCATGATCATGCTGGAAGACAAGGATGGGGAGATTCCGCAGTCCGCTCTTCCGGAAGAGCTCCCCTATGATATTACTGAGGATAAAATTGCCATTTCGGACAATGATTATGGAACTTGGTTTTTGGACTGTATGGATAATCCGGAGCGTTATCTTGGAAAAGAAATAAGTTTTACGGCAATGGTTTTAAAAAGAAAAAATATGCCGGAAGATGAGTTTATACCCGGAAGAATGGCGATGACCTGTTGTGCACAGGATATGAGTTTCCTGGGATTTATTTGTAAAGGAAATAAGGATATGCTTTCCGCCTTTTCGACTAGAGATTGGGTGAAAGTAACCGTGAAAGTTGCTTTGGAAGACAGAGAAGAGTACCATGGTGTCGGACCTGTATTGAAACTTTCCGATATTGTTCGAACAGGGGAGATCTCGGAACCGGTAAATTTTTGATATCGTGCAATTTTGGATCAGGAAAATAAATCATATTTTTTCGTTTTTCTGATAAATTTAAGCCAAAAAGAATAAAGTATTGCTATATCAGCCTGTATTATGTATAATTTACGAGATAAGCTGTGCATGAAAACTTGTGCATAAAAGCTCGGGTAGGGGAAGAACATGATTTATCTCTGAAAAACCCGAAAAGATGTTTTACTATCATTTTACTCAGGAGGAATGCAATATGGATAATGCTTTACAAACGATTTTTGCGGTTGGAGGAGTGATTCTCTTCATTGTATTTGCAATTTTGATTGCGCTTTATGTTATCGAATCACTTGCTCTTTATACCCTGGCGAAGAACAACGGACATCAGGATAAGGCTGTTCTTGCGTGGATTCCCTTTGTGAATCAGGGCTTTTACGGTTTTTTGGCAGGCGATCAGAACATATTCGGAACAAATGTGCAGGGAATCATTTTAGGCGTTTTGATGATTATCTTCCCGATTGTTACGGCAAGAGTAAGCGGTTTCTTATTCTATATTGTGGCGATTTGCGGAATTACGGTAGCGTATTTTACTTTAAACGGACTGTACAAGAAGATGAGAAATTCCTCTGATCCTACTGTTATAGCGGTACTTTCTGCCATTATTCCCCTTATTCGAATCATCTATGTTTTTATTCATAGGAATGATATTTTTGAAGAAGACGGTGTAGTAGTAGAATAAGTTTTCCGGAACGGCTATTTTTTTGAAACAACTTTATAAAGACACTGAGGCTGTGTTATCCTTATGCTGATATAAAGCAAAAGGCTTGGAGATGATGATGCCCGGTGTCTTTTTATTTTACAAAAGGGAAGGGTAAGGGGAAAAGTATTGTTTTCGTTGCATGGAAGAGGCAGAAAACAATCCGTGTACGAATACTCTATAGGAGAAATTGCAGAGGAGGAAATATGAATACAGGGACGGTCAATCAAATTGAAAATGAAATTCGTGTTTGGAGCTTTCAGAACTTTGGGAACGGTATCGCCCTGGGACTTAGCCGCTTTATGGGGAAGCTTTTATTTGCAATACTGGTTTTTCTTATCGGAAGATACTGTATTAAAAAGCTTGTTTCTTTTCTTCCCAAATCCAGAATCTGCGAGAAAATAAATCCGACAGTTCGTCCCTTTGCCATAAAGAGCGTTCGCTTTGTTCTTTATTTTTTCTTAGGGATAAGCTGCATCAGTATCCTGGGTATTCCCATGGCTTCTCTTATTACGTTGCTTGCTTCTGCCGGTGTAGCGGTAGGCCTTGCTTTGCAGGGGTCTTTATCGAATCTTGCCGGAGGGATTATGCTTCTTCTTTTCCGGCCTTTTCAGGTGCATGATTATATTAAAAGCGGAACGGATGAAGGCACAGTACAGGAGGTAAGCGTTTTCTATACTATTATCCTCTCTCCCGACAATAAAAAGATTTCCATTCCGAACGGCAATCTTATGAACAGTAATATTATTAACTATAGCTCCGAGGCACTTCGAAGGGTCGACTTAAGCTTCTCCGTGGCAAGAGAAGAGGATCCGGAAAAGGTGGAAAAGGCACTAAAAACCGCGGTTGAAGGGGATAACAGAATCCTGCATAAACCGGAAGCTTTTTTCGGAATTACAGAAATAAAAAATGATGCTTTGTGTTTTTCTATTCGTGTATGGGTAGAGAATAAAAGATACTGGGATGTGTACAATACCTTGAACAAAAGAGTGATTCTCGAGTTCTATCGCGAAAATATAGCCGTTCCGAATATGAAGCTTAAATCAATTTCTACTGCTGTAACGGAAAGCGAGAATACGATGCTCTCCTAGGGAGAAACAGTAGCTTTTTCGATGAATTTAAATATAAAAACTATATTCCCTTCTCTCTTTCTCTGCTATACTGTCCATTATGGGAGAGAAACCGAGGAGGTTTTTCTTGTTTTAGGAGGTAGAGATGGAAGAGAAAGATATAATGGCTCGCTTAAAGATGGCAGAGGGGCTTCAGGATAGTGTTTTGGCATTTTCCGACCATAGAGATCAGGAACATTTGAATCGGATTTTTTCCGCCATGGAAGATTTGATTGTAAAGGCAGGCGGATTGCTCCTTGCGGCAGATCCTGCAGGGGAGAAGGAAGGGCAGCAGCAGATTACACTTAGGTTCTTAAAGACGGAAGAGGGAAAAAGCTACGCTGCTGTATTTACCAATGAAGAAGAAAAAAGAAGTGACGAAGAGGGAAAGGAAGGAAATGCCGTTCTTCTCCCTGCAGGAGAGGTTTTACAGATTGTTGCGAATCACCCTACAGCGGATGGTTTGATTATCAATCCTTTCGGAAACAGCTTCATTATGGTAAAGGAGGCAATACAGGCTTTACAAAATAAAATGCGTACCGATCAAGTGGAAGAAAAGTTAAAAGGAAGTATGGGGATAGAGCAGGCTATTTCCCTTTATTTTGAAGAACAAAAGAAGTATAGAGAGGAAGAGATGCCGGAGGAAGAAAGACGGTCCGGTATTGAAAAGGTTCTTCAGGGTTTCTTACAGGGTATGGAGAGAAATGCACAACTTCTTGTCGCCATTGTTCCTCCGGATAAAAAAGAAGGGGAAACTTTAGAAGGACAGGTGCATTTTAATCATTTAAGCACAACGGACGGAAGAGATGCCATTGCGGTATTTACTTCCGGGGAAGAAGTACGAAAGAACAAGGAAGCTACTGCGGCAATGGCTTTACCGATAGTAGAAGTTTTAAAGGCGGCGGTACATATTTCCGAACAGGGAAAGCTGGACGGCATTATTCTTAACCCTTGGTCTCAGTCCTTCTTTTTAAGCCTCCATTTGATTCAATGGCTTGTGGATGCAGGAGAAAGGAGAGAGAAGCTTAGTAAGGAAAATGCGGAAAAGCTGAGTTTGACAAAGGAACTCTCCGAAAATATGATTGTTTCTTCTTTAATTGGAGGAAGCCTCGGTTTGGCAAAGGAAAGAGGACTTATTGCAAAGGCACCGTTCACAAAAGAAGCTTTTTCTCTGCGTCCGACAATGAACAGTATTTTACTTTCCGAATTTCACAGTCTGAATACGGAAAAGCGTCTTTCCCTTCAGGATATTATGGAAAAAATGTATGACTGGAAGTCAAAGGGAATCTATCTTGTAGACGGAAAGGCGGAAGACAGTGTTTAGTCGATTGAATCTTCCATTATGCGTTATGCGACAGGAAAGGAAGCCGGTGCGCTGGGGGCGGATTTAAGTGATGATTCCGTGCTTTGCAGAATTTTACCTTTCTCCCTTCTTCTTTGCAGAAGACAGCATCAATTTACGGACTTGGATAGGGCAATGTTGCATGACAGTGCCAAGCTGACCCATAATAATGCGCTAGCCCTCCTTATGGCAGAGCTGTATTCCTATATTTTACGAAATCTGGTTCTTCATATCGGCGGAGAAAGCCCGGAAGAGAAGCTTTCCGCAGCGGCTTCCTATGTAGGGCTGTTTTATGAGGAAGAAGAAGCGGAGGATGAGGAAGAGGCAAGAATGAATGAGGAAGCAAAGGCACAGCACCGTGAGGATGTACGGGATTATGATCGTGTGGCTGCCGAGTATGCTCACCTTCTTCCTTTTATGAATGTAGAAGAAATAAAGAACAAGAAGGAAGATGAGCTTGTTTTAGACGGCAGTGCGGAGAAGAGCCTTTATGCTGCGGTTTGGACTTTACTACATACGGCATCCTATCAGGAAGCGGTGGAAAAGTCTGTGGAGCTTCCCGGCGGAAAGAACCTGCCGATTATCGTTTCCACTTTGGCTGCCGCGTACTACGGTTATGCTTCTATTCCTAAGGAATGGAAGGAGAGTCTTTCTGGAAAGGAAGAGGCTTATGAACTTGCCAGAGAGTGGCAGGCAAGGTGGCTGGATTAATCCGGATAGAAAACCGTTGAAAGAGAAAAAAATAGAGAAAAACGTGCAGGCTTTACTGATGGGCAAAGTTCTGCACGTTTTTATTCATAACGAGTATCGTGCGTAAAGCGTGCGATATCTCGTTCTTAACAAGTGGCTAAGACTTTCCGGAGACGTTTTGTTCTTAAACCGTATCCTCTTTCGCTTTGTGCTTTATAATGAGAAAAGCGCATAAAACACACGACCTTTCATTTAAGACATCAGTTTTTCGCTTACCGTTTTTACGCTGAATTTGTTCTCTTTTGTGTCTATATTGAGTTCGATTTTGTCCTCGT
>CAUSIX010000139.1:0-5040 GCA_963531555.1 uncultured Oribacterium sp. | reverse complement strand
TCCACCCCTTTTCCGGCAGTCCTGTTCCAAATCTCGTTCACAATAGAAGAATTGGTGGAATTTGCCAGAGGATGCTTTCCTTTAGGAAGGGGCGTTTTAAGCTCTCTATAGTCCAAAACCTCCACCGGGCAATCCTTTGTTCCCATACTAAGAGCCAGTCTTTTACTCTCTTCCCGACTTCCCACGGCAAAAATACGACTTGCTCCGAAGTACTGCGCCGCAAAGATTGCCGCAAGGCCGATAGCCCCGATTCCCAGTACACAAACCGTATTTCCCCTCTCCACTCTTCCTTCTTCTACAGCAGTAAATCCGGTTTGCAGAACATCCGTGCAAAGAAGCGCATCTTCTAAGGAAAGCCCTTCCGGAATTTTTCCGCAGTTTTTATCCGCATGCGGTAAATAAAAGCATTCTTGAAAAGCTCCGTCTATGGACTTTCCAAGGGAATGGGCGGAAAAAGGATGGCCTGCATGAGACTCATTTTCCGTAACTTCTTCACTGTCCCAGTTCGGGGTAATGGCGGAAATCGCCACAATTTCTCCCACGGAAAAATCCTTTACCGCACTGCCTTTTTCTATAATCTTCCCCACGCACTCATGCCCCAGAGTGAGATTTTCTCTCTTCGGAGATCCCTGCCAAATCGTATGCACATCGCTTGTGCAAGGCGCAAGAAGAAGAGGCATGATGAGCACACCATGTTCTGAAAGAATTCTTGGCTTCTCCTTCTCCATCCATTTCACTTTTCCTCTTCCCTCTAAGACAAATGCTCGCACAGCGACTCCCTTTCCTTTTTCGTAAAATACTTTGCAGCTCAGCGGATTATGATTGATTATCATTCTATAAAGGTCTTAGTCTCTATTCTACCCGCGTAGCAAACAACTTCGCACTTTGCCAGATTATTGCTTTCCTACAGGCGATTCCCTTCACCCCTAAAGCTCCGTTATCCTTTCTCCCCTAAGTGCCAAAATCCGCGGACAGGGTTGAAAGTCCCGTTTGATAATCCCCGCAATTTCATCCGTATAGCCCGGTGCCACGATGAGAATTTCGTCCACCGGCTCCTCCTGAAAATGCTCAGGCGGCACAATCAATACATGGGAAGCCGGACTGTACAGCCCCTGCTTAAAGGGTGCAGAGTCAATGATATAGGAAACTACATCCTTTAGTGCCGTTGTGGAAAGCAGGGTGAGACCCTGATGGCTCGCACCCCATATAGCCATCCTTTCTCCCTTTTCCTTTAGCTTTGCAATATGAGCCTCTACATCCTCTTGAATTTCCTTTTCATTTTCAAGAAGAGGAGAAATGTCGATTTTCTGGCCGCTATAGCGGAAAATGCTTAAGTTCTCCTTCGCTTCCTTTTGCAAAACAAACTCAATGGTATCCCGATTGATTACGCGACTCTCGAGAAGAGAAAAACCGGCTTCCTGAGAAAGGTATTGCAGGCTCTCTTCCGTAAAATTACTGATATGGTCACGGAGCAGCTCATAGTAGCTCTTATTTTCCAAAATATAATGAAAGCTCGGTACCGTGAGGAGGAAAATGCCGCCCGCCCGAAGATGCGTATACGCGTAGTCCAGCATCCCCTTCGGGTCCTTCTGGTGCTCAAGGAAATTAAACTGCACCATGGCATCGACTTCCTCTCCGACTTCCTTTTCCTGTTTTCCGTCCGGAGAAAGAGCAATAAGTCCCTTTAAGGAATAGTCTCCTTCCGGGAAGCCCTCATAGAGAGGAAGACCTGCTGCCCTCCCCTTTTCCACAAGACTCTTCTTATGCTCTATCCCGAAAATGTAGGGGGTCAAAGCTCCGCATTCCACGCCTTCCCACATCTTAAGGAACTCTCCCTGCCCGCTTCCCAGCTCCAATATCACGGGCTCTCTCTGTCCTTTATTATGCAAATAAGAAAGAAGTTTTGTGTATTCTTCCTCTCGAAGACGGCGCATGGTTGTTGTTCCGCCTCCTGCACGAATCACATCCTTATAATAGGGGACAGGCTTGGTATCAAACTGCACCAGACCGCAGTGCAGGCATTGGCAAAGCGGTAAATCCACCGGCTTTTCCCGCTCTAAATCCTCTTTTCTCGGAAAATCCTGCGCAGAGGCAGGCATATTATGAAAAACGGCAAGTTCAGTTAGCTTCTCTCCGCAGACGATACAGTTTGCCATCGATTTCCCCTTTCTTATTTATTATACTTTTTTGCATTCCGTTTCATAAATATATTCATACAGCTCTTCTATTCCGGAAGAAAAGCTGATTTGCTCTTCAAATCCCAGCGCGGAAAGCTCTTTCGTATGCGCCGTAAAGTCATAATCGCCCTCCACATTGGGCGGCCGAAGACCAAATCGCAGGAGACTTTCTTCGCTATATCTGAGCCCCTTTTTCTTAAGGAAAAAGAAGCCTATTTGCTCGATTTCTTTAATATAGTCGGAAAGAAGACGGCTTTCTCCGCTACAGATGTCTATCGTAAAGCTACCGCATTCTTTATTCTGTCCGAACAATCCTGACTCAAGCAGCTTCTCCTTATACTCGATTTCCGAATCTGCATTCTCTCTTTCCGGGTTTTCGCCCTCCGATTTACTACTTCTCTTACTTCCGCTTTCTCCCTTCCTCGTTAGAATGTCCAAATCCGTAAGAAAGGCCAGTGCACGCCCGAAATCTTCCTCCGCCATAAAATTCCAAATTTTATTTCCGCTTCCAAGCTCCGTTTCCGTACCTCTTAAGGTGTTTCTCACAAGCGTCTTTACAAGACTTCTTTCATGATCCCCTTTTCCGTAGATAGAATAAATTCGAAGGTCGATAAATTCCATATCCCCGTGATTTTTCAGGCCGTATTCGGAAAAGGCGAGCTTCTTCTCTCCGTAGGGACTTGCCGGAAGAGGCTCTTCTCTTGTGCCTCTCCCCATCTCCGCCTGTGATCCCGCAAAGAAAAAGCGTTTTACGCCTTGTGCCTTAGCCCAGGAAAAAAAGGCCTTACTCATGCGAAGATTCTTTTCCTGCGTTGCAATATCCGAACGCCCGAGAGAGCCTACACCGTCCCAAGCAAAATGCAGAACGGTATCAAAGTGGAGCCTCGCCAGGGAAGGCAGACTAATGCTTTTATAAATAGCATGACTATCCGTAGTACTTTCTGTAGTGATGCCTCTTTCCGTAGTACTGTTACTTTCTGTAGTGATACCACCTTCCGTAGTACTGTTACTTTCTGTAGTGATGCCACCTTCCGTAGTACTGTCGGTATATTCTGCTTCTATCTCATTTTCTTTCTCCCAAAGAAGAAAGCTTTCCATGTTAAGGGAGAGAAGTTGAATTCCCTTCTCTCCCTTAAGTCTTTCTTTATTCCGACTCTCCGGGCGCAAAATCCCGTAGACTTCATGTCCCTTTTTTAAAAGCGCTTTTCCCGTACTTATTCCGAGGAAGCTCGTAATCCCGCTGATCAGTATCCGCATTTACTGCCTCTTCTTTAACAGCATAAGCATAGCCATCTCCTCATCCGGAAGGAAGGGATCCATGTCCTGCAAGGGCGGACTGAAAAGATTTCCTTCCTTATCCCGCTTCGCGCCGGACTTCGGCAGAAACTGCTGCGTGAGACTTACAAAGACTTCACAAAGCACCGGCCCCTCCTCTTGCAAAGTTTTCTCGATTCCCTCGGAAAGCTCCTTATTGCTGTGAATAGAAACATAGGGGTAACCGTAGGCATACGCGAGCTTCTCTAAGCTTGGGAAAGAAAGGTCCGTACCTTCTCCCTCCATGCCGGAATCCACACCGATTCCCACCAAAGGTTTTCCGAAGAAACTGTTCTGTGTCTGACGAATGGAATGATACCCGCCGTTATTTATCACAAAAATCTTCAGCGGCATCTTGTGGTGGATAATGGTCTGCAGCTCCTGCAGGTTCATCTGAATGGAGCCGTCTCCGGTTAGGACAATAATGTCCTTTTCTTGGTAAGGCGGATAGCTTTCTTCCTTTCCCTGCCAATACGGGCTCTTCTTCAGTCTTTCCTCCTCTTCCTTTGTAAAGTCAACTGCCGCACAGTAGGCGCCGATTCCCGCCGGAAGGCCGTATCCCATGGATGCTACACCGTCCTGACTGATGAAGCGGGTTCCTTTTTTTATGATATAACTCTGCCCGCCGGCAACACAGGGAGAACCGTTTCCTACCGCAGTAATCTGATTTTCCTCCGCTCTTTCCGAAAGCCTCTCCACTAAAGCATAGACATTGCACTCCGCAGTCTCTTCCGAACGGTATTCGGGAAGAATCGTGGGATAATTTGCCTGATAGAAGCGCACGGTATCAAGCCAAGTGAGACGCTCGCTCTTATCCTCTTCCAACACGGTCTCCGCCGCCTTTTCCCGAATGAACTTCCGGGCTTCCGCACGCACAATGCCCTCTCCACCCTTAAAGAGGGGAAGGCTCTTTTCTTCCTTTAAGAGCTCGAGCAGTGCACGAATCAAAGCCTTGGCATCGCCATGAAGCTGTAAATCGCAGTGCACGGAGGGCTTTGCAATCTCTTCCTTATCAATATCGTTCTGCATCACATAGGCTTCGGGCGCCCAGTCACGGAAGGCATAACCTACCTGTCGGATATTGAGTCTCGATCCGATACTTAAGATGCAGTCTGCATTTTGTACGGCAAGGTTTCCGGGTCTGTCACCTCGTCCCCCGGGGCGTCCCGCATTTAAGGGGTGCTTTGTCGGGAAAATATCCGGCGCATTCCAGCCGAGTACTACGGGGATACCGAGCTTTTCGGAGAGCTCCAGAAACATCGTCTCCGCTCCGGCAATGCGAATGCCGTTTCCTGTATAGAAAATGGGGCGCTTACTTTCTCTAATTTTCTCTAAGACCTGCTTGGCAAGCGGAAGGAAGTCCTCCCACTCGGTAAAGCCGTGGTCTTCCTGTCCCCCTAAATCCTCAGCTAAAACATGCGGGTTCTCTTTCTTCGCATACAGTGCATGGAGGGCCTTCTTTTCTTCCTCATCCGAAAAATACTTTCGGAGCGCAGTTGCAAACTCCGGATGCTTGTTCTCCACGGCTCTCTTCTCCCAGCCGTCTCCT
>CAUSIX010000138.1:0-5076 GCA_963531555.1 uncultured Oribacterium sp. | reverse complement strand
AAATGGATTTTAGATAGGTCCAATTGTAGTGCCTATACGCCGTAATCAATATGACCAAAACGGCAATATTCCAAAAGCCGATTTCTCTCTGCCATCCTGTAGAAATACCATACGCGGCGTGCCTTCCCATATATTCCGGTGCGAAAATCTGTAGTATTGCCGCACCGGATATCGCTATGATAAGAATGATAAACAGCACGCGCAAAAATAGATTCATTTTTTTCTGATGCATGGACTAAGCCTCCTTAAATTCATAGATTGACTTGAATTGCTGGAAATCATACACTCCGATTCCCCTATTCCGTTCTCTTTTCCAGTTCTTTGATGGCCGGAAAACGAAGGAATGTGACTGCCACAAGAGAAAGAAAGACACCCGAAATACCAATCATCATTGCAGCTCCCCGTCCGACACCCATTCCGCTCAGATTACCTAGACCATCTGCGGCTAAGCCGGAAACAGCATAGGCAATAACATATCCTGTCTGCGAGAGAAAGCCTATAAATCCCCAAGCTCTCCCCTGCAAAGCATCCGGTATATTTGTCCTGCAAAGATAATCCATGCAGTTGTTGCAAAAAGGCAAGGTGGCAAAGAAAAAGAAACCAAATATACTGATGCTGACCAGATTTTCAAATATTGACATACCGATCATAAAGATTCCCGCCATAAAAAAAGAGATTTGAAGGACTTTTCCATATTCTTTCTTAATGCCGAAACCTCCGAGAAGTATTCCCGATACAAGCATTCCACTTGCACATAGGGTTTCTACAATGCCCAGCACCTTGGAGTCTGAAAAAGAAAGAATCATCGGCTCAACAAGAATTTGCAAAGTCCCAAGAAACAGGGTAATCAGAGAAGAGCACAGGACAAGCACAAAAACGCCTTTCTCTATGTGGATTGCTCTCCAGCCTTCTTTCATGCTTTCCAAAAAGGACTGTTTCTCTGTAGGCTGTTTTTCCTTAATTCCTCGCCTTACAATAAAGGTCGTTGTAATCGTAACAAAGAAGGTAGATACATCAATGAGCAGCAACAGGGAAATGTCATGATATGCCAGCAATAGGCCTGCTATAACGGGCGAGAACAGATATCTGGCACTTCCTGCCAAAGACACTAATCCGGAAGCTTTGGAAAACTCCTCCTTGGATAATAAATCCGTGATCGTTGCTCTATAAGAAGGATCTAAAAGGGAGGAAAATATGGCACTAACGAACACGCCTATACATATCTGAAAGAGGTTTGCTTCTCCATGTAGCATGCAAAGGAAAATGTAAAGGATGCCAAGTCCTGAACAACCGTCTCCAATCATCATCAGAACTCTTCTATCATAACGGTCAGCCAACACTCCTGCCGGAACAGTGAAAAGAAGGGTAGGCAGAAATCCAAGTAAAGTCACCAAGGCCATTCCTGCCGCACTGCCTGTTTTTTGAAAGACATAAACCCCAAGACCAAAAGAAGTGAGTCCGCCACCTATAGACGATATGAGCTCCCCCATCCACAGAAGGAGGAACTTTTTCATTCCGGAACTCATCTTAATTTCCCTCCCCAAATCGTGTTTTCAAGAGTCTTCCAACGTGCTCCGTTCCAAAAAACATTTTCTTATTCAGCAATACAATAATCGCCGTCACGATGAAAATAACAATGGTTTCTACACACTTTGTCTCCGCCGTCATCGCGATTTTTTCCTGCATAAAGTTTACAAACAGATGGAAAACCATGCAGGCCAGAATGGAGCGGTCGCTGACCAGATACACCCATGTGATGATATATCCCATAAGTATGGCGCCCACGAAGAAATTAATGACAAACAAGGGATTAACCATAAGTCCTGCCTGATATGTCCCCTTAATAAATAGTAGGGGAAAATGCCAGAATGACCACAAGATTCCAAAAATCAGAGATTCAATAAACCAGTCCATATATTGCCCTATGGAGTCTTCGCAATATCCCTTCCAACCTACTTCTTCAATAATCGAAGCCAGTGTAATGGTCACAAAAGCAGATCCTATTCCCACTCCGGTAAAGGAAAAATCTTCCGTAAAGGAAAACTGCTTTAAGGATTGTCCAAATAAAAGGGATAAAAGTATAGAAAAAACAATAATCAGCGCATAAATAACCACTGCCCAAAACACATTCTTCCACTTTACTTTATAAAAGCCTATAATCTTTTCCTTAAGATCTCTTTTCAAGTCCTCACAGCCGGATACAAGCACAAATACCGTCGAGACTACTGCCGGCGCAAGGAGACCCAGCAACATCAATACTGCAGCCTTATCTTCGGAAATAAAGATTGCCGGTATCCAGAATATCCATGTGAAAAAATAAGCGCAGATAAAGAATAACCACGGTCTGTATCGATATTCATCTTTATCCTGCATGAACTGTTCTTTATTCAGACCTTCATTCTGTTCTTTATTCTGTTCTTTGATCATTCCTTTGCCCCCTCTACTAAGACCTTGCTGATAAAATGCATGGTTCCGGGTTTTGCCCCCAGTGACTTCTCCAGCATGTCGATATACACCGCTACATCTTTTTCCCCAAAATCTCCATAATCGAACATATGTTGACTCGTAACCAGGAGCATCTTCACTCGCTCTTCAATAAGAGTACACGCAAAAACTCCCTGTGCTATTCCTTCTTTAACAATCTCTGCCAGAATCGGTACCGCCACCTCTACAATTTTCTTGCAGATTTTATCATGCATGACGATATTTTCCTTTCTTTCCAGAACATCCGTGATTACCACTTCCTCTTTCTCCGGACGAAAGGCATTCACAACCGAAACCAATTTTTCGGGTATGGAAAGCGGTGCCTGAAGAAGCTCTTTGGCTACAGCGCTCTCCTTCTCTATCATCATTTCAATGACTGCCTCCAGCGTTGCCTCTTTGCTTGCAAAATAATAATAGTAAGTGCCCTTTGCGATACCCGCCTTAGCTACAATCTCGTCAATGCTGGTATTCTCATAGCCTTTTTCTATGAACATACGATAGGCAGTCTTTAAAAGCTCCTGTTTTCTTTGTTCCCCTTTTTTCATATCCGCCTCCATTTTTCTTATTTACCTTCTTTTTTCATATTCGCCCTGTTTTTCATATCTTCCCCGGGCTTTATATTTGAGCTTTTGTTTCCATTCGACATTTTCAACCATTGGTCGGTTTTTATGATAAAGTGTCAAGAGATGACTGTCAAGTTTTTTCGACTATCAGTCGGTATTTTTTTCAAACGCAATTTTCGGAAAATAAAAAAGCACCTGCAAAAATGCAAGTGCCTGCCTTGTCAAATACTCTTTTACTTTGTATTACTTTAAAATCCGGCTTTACAAAACTTATGAAAAGCTGAGACTTCTTCACTGGACTGCGTTACCGCCACACAATACTTCGCTCCCCTATTGATTCCGGGCGAATAGGTAATCGGCTCAAGCTGATACATCTTTCCTTCCTTCGCCACCGAACAAAATCCTGTCCAGGAAGCGGCGACTTGTATCCTTGCTTTATTTTTCCGATTATCCTCGTCGGAAGCTCCTGTAGCCAATTTCTTCACGATGTCTAAGAGTCCCATGATTTTCCTCCATATCAAAATTCAAGACTATTTTCATTCAACATAAAGTCAAAGAGACCTATAAAAGTAATGCCCGCTTCATTTCTCCAGATAGGTGTATTACTCCCTGAAATGATTATTTTTTTAAAGGAATCAGGAATGTTTAGTAGAGATGCCTGTTCTTGCTCGATTTTTTCTTGATCCCTAAGCGCAAATGCAGACTGTATATAATAACGCCGGCTGGCATGATTTACAACGAAGTCGACCTCCAACTTTTTTCTAATTTTTTTACCATTATCATCTTTTCTAACCTCTACTACACCGACATCAACATTAAATCCTCTGTAAATGAGTTCATTATAGATGGCATTTTCCATAAGATGGGGCTCTTCAAACTGTCGGAAATTAAGTAGCGCATTTCTGAGCCCTAAATCCATATAGTAATATTTGAATGGTGTACTAATATACTTTCTACCTTTTATATCGTAACGCTCTACCTTGGATACTAAGAAGCTTTCTTCCAAATACTTGAGATAATTTGAGATTGTCGGCATGGATATTGCTTTTTCACCACTACTCTTAAATGTATCCGCTATTTTTTGGGGATTGGATAATGAACCTACGGCTGATGAAATGACTTTCATTAGAGATTCCATACCTGTCCTATTGAGAATATCATATCTATCACATAAGTCACGCATATAAATTTCTCGATGTAATCTGCTTAAATAATTGCTTTTTGCCTCATAATCAGCTTCTGACAAGATATGTGGAAGGCCTCCAAAATATAAGTACTCCTGCCATGCATCCGCCTTTTCCTTTCTGCATGCGGGATAGAACTCGGAAAATGCCAAAGGCGATATACGGATCTCGTCTCCACGTCCTCTGAACTCGGTCATAATGTCCGTAGATAAAAACTTAGAATTACTTCCGGTAATATAAACATCCACGTTATTTTTCCTAAGTAGCGAATTCAATACGCCATATAATCGAATTGGCACATCCGGATTTCTCATTTCTTCTTTTGTAATTGCATACTGGGCTTCATCAATGAACACATAATATTGCTGTGTTAAATCTGAAATTCGACTTTTTATATATTCATACAATTTATATGCATCGCAATATTTTTCAAATTCAATATCATCCAGTGGAATTCTTATAATATGATTCTCCGTTATCCCTATAGACAGCAAATACTTATAATAAAGCTCAAAAAGCAAATAAGATTTTCCGCTTCGTCGAATGCCTGTAATTACTTTTATTAATCCGTTATTCTTTTTTGCAATCAGTTTGTTAAGATATCTATCTCTTTTAATTTCCATATCTCAGCTCCATTTTAGATTTTAGGTACTTGTACCACTTTTCTAAAGTATGCGTAATAGGAAGGAAATAGTCAAGAGCTTATTTTAGATTTTGGGTACTTGTACCACTTTTCTAAAATGAAAGAAATATCTTCTTTTCTCAAGCCTAGTTTTTCTTATAGCTTCCGGAATAAATCAGAATCTGCGCCACAATGCAGAATAGTATTACTCCCAGGATATATC
>CAUSIX010000137.1:0-5077 GCA_963531555.1 uncultured Oribacterium sp. | reverse complement strand
GAAAGTAAAGACTCTATTCCGGGAGAAAGAGAATCGATAATCGTTTTTTCTCCGACTTTGGATCCCGTCTTATCCAAGATATTGTCCAAACCTTTTTCCAGAGCTACGGAAAACTCTTGTCTGGAAACCTCGGTCTTTCCCTTCAACTCTTTGGCTATTCCCATTAAGCCAAAAGACAGAATGGTTCCGAGAGAGGAAGGCGCCGACTCATTAAAGGTTTTCGACAAATCTCGAAATACCTTCCCAAGATCCGTCTCTTCCATCTTATTCAGCACCTCTACAAGTGCATTAAATCCTTCCGACATGGAAATCCCCAAATCACCGTCTCCGTTTCTTTGGTCCAGTTCTACTAAATAATCTCGATTGTCCGTCATTTCTTTCGCAATGGACGAAATTCCTTTTTTAATTTCCGAAATAGCAATCATGCTTGCCTCCTAAACATTTACCCTATCGAAGCTTTTATCAAATTATAATTTTACTATACCGCACTGTTTATCAGACTGCACTTTTTACTAAACTGCGCTTTTACCATACCGCAGTTTTTACTTATTGGAATTGGTATAAAACGGTGTCGATGCCGGATAACGCAGCAAGTCTTTTAATTCCCCATCCAGCTTAAGAACAGTCAAAGACAGTCCGGCCATTTCCATGGATGTGGCATACTCTCCGATATGCGGCATGACAATCTGCACGCCCTTGTCCTTCAGAATCTGACTCACCTTTCTAAAGAGAATAAACTGCTCCTCCGTCGGGGTTGCTCCCAAGCCGTTAATCATTACGGACACTTCGTCTCCGCTCTTTAAATCCGCTTCTTCCAGAATCTTATCCAGCATATTTGTGGCAATCTCATCCGCTGTAGTGAACTTCTTCACTTCGATTCCTTTTTCCCCATGAATTCCCATTCCGAATTCCAGCTCATCTTCTTCGATGTGGAAGGTCGGCTTGCCTACCTCAGGAACAATGCAGGGGCTCAAGGCAATGCCCATAGTATACATATTCTCCAGCGCCTTCTTCGTTACCCGAACGACTTCATCAAGGCTCATCATCTTATCGGCAGCGGCTCCTGCAATTTTGTAAGCATAAACAATTCCGGCCACGCCTCTTCTCTTTTCTTTAGTTTCTACCGGACTCGACGCCACATCATCCGCCCCCAGAAGAATTTCCGTTTTAATATCATCAAACTCTACGTCCTCGCACGCCATCTTGAAATTCAAGAGATCACCGCCGTAATTTCCAAAGAGACAAAGGACTCCTGCACCCGCATCACAGGCACGAATTAAATCCGCCATTTTGGAAGATGCCGGGCTGGCAAAAACATTTCCAACCGCACAACCGTCCAGCATTCCTTCCCCTACATACCCAAGGAATAAGGGTAAATGTCCGGATCCGCCTCCCGTTACGATTCCAACCTTTCCTTTTACCGGTGCGTCTTTTCGAATCACCATACGGAAATCATCGTTTAATAAGCTGATTTTATCTCCATAGGCGGCAATAATGCCCTCCACTTCTTCCTTTACAAAATCTTTCGGGTCGTTCATGATCTTCTTCATAGAATCACTCCTTTTTGAAATCGAATCTTTATGCTCCAAGATACACTTTCTTTACGTTCTCATCGTTTAACAAATCACTTCCCTTACCTTCCATCGTGATTTTTCCCGTTTCCAGTACATACGCTCTATCCGCAATAGACAAGGCCATAGACGCATTTTGCTCAATGAGCAAAATCGTCTTTCCCGTGTCTCTGATTTTTAAAATCAATTCAAAAATATCCTCGACAATAATCGGTGCAAGTCCCATAGAAGGCTCATCCAGCATAATCAGCTCCGGCTTCATCATGAGCCCTCTTCCTATGGCAAGCATCTGCTGCTCTCCTCCGGACAAACTTCCTCCGGCCTGTTTTCTTCTTTCCTTCAGTCTTGGAAACAAAGAGAAAATATATTCAATTTGTTCCTCTATTTCCGTCTTCTTCAGTTTGGGATTTCCCAGGCTTCCGACCAGTAAATTTTCATAAACACTTAAGCGTGGAAAAATCTTCCTGCCTTCAGGAACATGGGCAATGCCTTTTCTCACAACCTGATCCGGAGGCAGCTTAGCAATATCTTCATTGTCAAATAAAATCTGCCCCGAACTCTTTTCCACAAGATTGGAAATCGCCATAAGTGTGGTAGTTTTCCCGGCACCATTGGAGCCAATCAGGGTAACAATCTCATTTTTACATACATGAATATGAACATCTCTAACCGCTCTCACATAACCATAGTTCACTGAAAGATCAGAAACTTTTAAAATGGTTTCTTTTTCCATGTTATACATCTCCCATCAATTTTCCATGACCAAAGTAAGCCTCTTGTACCATCTTGTTTTCCTGCACTTCCTTCGGTCCTCCTTCACAAATTTTCTCTCCAAAATTCAAGACCAAAATGCGATTACAGGAATTCATGATGAACTTCATATCATGTTCAATGACAACTATGGTATATCCGCTTTTGTTTAATGCAATAATAAATTCTCTCAAGCTCTCCGTTTCGTTCGGGTTCATTCCGGCTGCAGGCTCATCGAGCAGGAGAATTTCCGGATTCAGCGCGAGTGCACGAGCAATTTCCACCTTTCTTTGAATCCCGTAGGACAAATTTCCCGCCATCGTATCGGCATAATCCGACAAACCTACCTTTTCCAGAACCAGAGCTACTTGTTCCTCTACAAACTTCTCATCTTCTTTAAATCTTTTAGAATGGAAAATGGCATCCATGATTCCCGACTTAGTCCGCGTATGAAACCCTATTTTTACATTTTCCCGTACAGTCATAAATTTAAACAGCTGGATATTTTGGAAAGTACGAGCCATTCCTTTTCGAGCAATTTGATCGGAGCTCATGAAGGAAATATCCTCTCCGTTCAAATAAAATTTTCCCTTGGTTGGAGAATATATTCCGGAGCAGCTATTAAAAAATGTCGTTTTTCCGGCACCGTTCGGCCCGATAATACCGAAAATATCGCCTTTGGCAACCTGCATATCCACTTGATTCACCGCTTTCAAACCGCCAAAGAATTTGCAAACGCCCTTTGCTTCCAATATGGTTTCCATCTTTTTCCCTCTTCTATTAAAGTCCTATCTTAGGAACGCGAGATTTTTTTCCCGGAAAGAATACTGTCTGATGCTCCTGCCAAGCCTTGCGGTCTGAGCCAAAGCATGACAATAATCAAAATGGCAAAGGCTACAAGTCTCCACTCTCCGATTGGCCTGAGTATCTCCGTAATAAAGTTCACGATTCCCGCTCCAAGGATAGGGCCAAGTAAGGTTCCCTGTCCTCCTATAATAACCATAGATAATACATTCCATCCTTCATCCAGGGTAAAATAAGTCGAATCGATAAATTTTACATAAGGAGCGTAGGTTGCTCCGACAACGCCCGCCCAAAAGGCGCCATACATGAAATTCATGGCTTTATACTTAGGCGTTTCCACTCCCAAGGAACGGGAGGCCAACTGATCCTCTCTTATACTCATCCATGCTCGTCCCACTCTGGAATGAACCACCCTATTTGTCACAAATAAAAATAATGCGGCTATGACGAGGAAAATGTAATAATACGATTTTGCATTTTTTATGGAATAGCCAAAAAGCTCCGGTGCCGGAATACCCTTAATCCCGAGCGCCCCTCCGGTAACTCCCGTCCAATTCAAAGCAATGAGTCTCACAATCTCCGAAAACCCTAAGGTAACGATAGAAAGATAAATTCCTCTCATTTTCAAGGTCGGTAAAGCAATGAGCAAGCCAATCAGTGCCGTAATGATACCCGATATGGGAAGTAAAAGCCAAAAGCTGAGGTGTAACTTTGTTGCCAGGACAGCCTCCGTATAGGCTCCGATGCAGAAAAAGCCCGCAATACCGAGACAAGTCTGTCCGCTGTAGCCGTTAATACTGTTCAAGGCACCTGCCAAGGTGGAGTACATCAGGATTCTGCACAGTACTCCCATAATATAATTCTTAGGAAAAAGAACCGGTAGGATGAGAAGAACAATCAATAAGAGGATGTAGAGAAAAATGCGATACTTCCGGTAAAAACTATCCCATCGTTCTAAAACAGGAACTTCGGATTTACTCATACTCTCTCTCCTTTCTTGGATTTAAATCCTTCCGGTCTGATAAGAAGCACCAGTATCAAGAAGCCGAAGGCGAAAATGTCACGAAAACTTGCCGAGGAAAAGGTGATTCCCAAATTCTCTATGATTCCGAGGCACATTCCTCCTACTGCAGAGAAAGGAATATCCGTCAGTCCGCCCAAAACAGAAGCGGAGAACGCTTTCATCCCGTAGGAGCCGCCCATTGTCGGAATGGCCATTTGATAATACAGTCCGAGTAGAGTTCCCCCGACACCGCCCAGACCGCATCCGATACAGTTCCCAATCATGGACATGCGTTTCACGTTGATTCCTACCATACTTGCGGCTGTTTTATTCTGGCTTACAGCCCTAAGGCTGATTCCCCAAGTCGTTTTATTAAATACCAAACTTAAAATAACAGCGAGGACAATCACCACAAAAAGGATAATCAACTGTATTTTCTGTACCTGAACAGGACCGATTGTATAAATCGTATTGTTAATGACATTCAAAATCGGCTGTTGATTCGGTCCGAAGAAAATCTGCGCCAGGTTTTTCACCAAAATACTGAAACCGATTGTACAAAGGAGGGGGATATGCCTCGGCGCATTACTGAACCTTTCATAACAAATATGATATATGGCTATTCCCATAATCCATGTGGTCAAAAAGCTTGCCACTATGCCCATTAAGAGGTTATTTCCAAAATATTGAAACATATACATGGAGGTATATGCTCCAATCATAATTACCTCACCATAAGTAAAGGTAACCATTCCCACAACTCCCACAATGACAGAGTAGCCGATTGCGAGAAGTGCATAAATAGCCCCTTGGCACAGACCATTGATTAACTGATTCAGAAAATATTCCATAATCCCCCTCAATTTTCCTTCTGCCAAAAAACAAAATCAGTACGTTACATTGATACCATTCTATACATGTTCTTTTTCAAGATTTTCTAGTTCTCTTT
>CAUSIX010000136.1:0-5125 GCA_963531555.1 uncultured Oribacterium sp. | reverse complement strand
AGGGTGGCCACCGGGAGTCGAACCCGGGACCTCCAGAACCACAATCTGGCGCGATAACCAACTACGCTATGGCCACCATGTTATTCTCGCAAACATAGTTCCCGATAAAAACCCGTGAAACCTGTTTTGAACAAGATGCCACACGTAGTCGTGCCCTCTTGTTGAGTGATCCAGAAGGGATTCGAACCCCCGACCCACGGCTTAGAAGGCCGTTGCTCTATCCAGCTGAGCTACTGAATCAAAATCGCATCAGGTGCGACTCGTTTATAGTAGCGAATTTCATTTTATTTGTCAAGAATTTTTATTCGAAAAGATAAACAAATATTTACGCAAATCTTTGTTCAGCTACTGCACTGTAATTCAGTCTGCTAGCGGATAAAAACATTTTCATTATTTTTCCATATATCGTAATTCCGTACGAAGATTTCCTTTCTTATCCAGGAAGAGCATGGCATAGCTCGGAATCCTGTTATCCTGCCTGGGAAAACTTATGGAGCCGGGATTTAAACAAAGCACACCGTTGATTACGCGACTAAAGGGTCTATGTGTGTGCCCGAAAAATGCCATACTGCATTTCTTATCTCTGGCTTCATCAGCCAGTCTGTTGAGATCAAATCCCACACCGTAAAGATGCCCATGCGTCAGAAACAATTTTTCTTTTCCCAGTCTCAGTTCCGCTTCTTTCGGTAAACAGGCAAAAAAATCATTGTTTCCCTGCACAAAGTAGCCTTCACACCCCTTCGGCAGATGCTTACGAATCATTTCCTCGTTTCCCTCACTGTCTCCCAGATGAATAAAATAGGCAATATCGGGATTCTCTTCCAATAAGGTATAGACATTATCCAATTTTCCGTGATTATCGGAAACGACAAGTATTTTTTTCTCCTCTTCCGAAACTTCCGGAAAATTCTCTTCCGTATCTCTTTCCGTATCTCTCTTTACGGAAGAACTTCCCGTTTTTTTCTGCTCTTTAGTCTTCCGCGCAGCAACTTCCGGTGTAGACAGAGGATGTTTTTCCATTTCCTCCTTAAGAAGGCGTTCCATCTTACGGAGTGCCTTCCCCCTGTGAGAAACTTGATTCTTCTCTTCTTCGGAAAGCTCTGCAGCCGTTTTACCGCATTCCGGAATAAAAAAGATCGGGTCATAGCCAAAGCCCGCCTCGCCTCTTATTTCCTCCGCGATTTCCCCCTCACAGCGCGCTTCCGTCTTTAAAGACCTTCCGTCCGGAAGAACCGCTACTATGGCACAGGTAAAATAGGCATAGCGACTTTTACTGGAGGCCTCCTTTAACATGGCAAGAATTCGCTTGTTCTTCTCCGGATAAGGCGTATTTTCTCCCAAAAAGCGTGCGGAATAAATTCCGGGGCCAAAGGAAAGCGCCTCAATAGAAAGTCCGGAATCATCCGCCATAATGATGTCTCCATCCTCCAACATTTCCTTTTTCTTCAGCCTCATGTAAAGATCATAGGCCTTGATTTCGGCATTGTCCAAAAAGGAGTTGCCGTTTTCCACAGCATCCTCCGTCTCCCCCATTTCTTTTTTACTGATAATCTCCCCCGGAAAATCTCGCAGTATTTCTCGGATTTCCCGTAACTTATGTTCATTGTGCGTTGCAAAGATAATCCGCATTTCACACTCCTATTTTCCTTTGTACTGATAAAAATACGTCTTCATCATTCCGTTATAGATTTTTCTGTTCTTATCCGCCTTACCAAGATACTTTTCCGCCTGTTCATAAGCGGTAATCAGGCAAAGCTGCCATTCAGAAAGCCCCTCAAAAGCCTCTCTAAGCTCCGTATAGAGTAAAGGAAGATTACGTTTATCCTCGATTCTCTCTCCATAGGGCGGATTCGTAAGAATATAGCCGTGCTTCTTACTGTGTGACATTTTCGCCACATCTCTCTCCTGAAAATGGATGAGTTTTGCCACACCTGCCCTTTCCGCATTTTCTCTGCAAACGGGAATCATCGTAGGGTCGATGTCATAGCCCTGGATATCTACCATTTTTCCAAATCTGTTTTCCTTTGTTTCCAGTAAATGACGATCAATATTGTCTTCCGCTTCTTCCAGCGCGCTGTACCATTCTTTCTTCGGAATGAGATTCACCCATTCCTCCGCCGTGAAGCTCCGTTCCATCCCCGGTGCAATATTTGCCGCAATCATCGCCGCCTCAATCGGAAAAGTTCCGGCACCGCACATTGGATCCACAAAGGGGGCGTCATCCCGCCACTTACTAAGAAGAATCAAAGCCGCCGCAAGAGTCTCCTTGATGGGTGCCTTTCCCATTTTCAAACGATACCCTCTCTTATGCAAAGACTCACCACTTGTATCCAGACAAAGCAAAACTTCATCCTTATAGAGGGAAACACGGAAAGGATACTTCGACCCGTGCTCCGAAAAAGTAGTTTGATGATAAACGGAGGCAAGCCGGTCCACCATCGCTTTCTTCATGACCGCCTGAATGTCTCTCGGGGAAAAGAGCTTGGATTTTACGGAGCTTGCCTTCGTAACCCAAAAGGAAGCATCGACAGGAAGGAAGTCCTCTAAGGGAAGCGCCTTTGTGCCCTGAAATAAATCCTCATAGCTCTCCGCATGAAAGGAGCCCACTTTCAAAAGTACCCTTTCTCCGGTGCGCAGGAAAATATTGGCCCGCACGATGGCTTCCGCATCCCCGATAAATTGCACCTTTCCATCGCTCACGGAAGAAACCTCATAGCCGAGGTCGTGAATTTCTTTTTTGCAAATGGACTCCAAGCCGAAGTGGCAGGGCACAATTAATTCAAATCTTTGCATTTTTCTCCTTTATTGCTTCACACTGAAAAAATCTGCCGTGCAAAAACATTTTTATCCATGGATTGAAGAGAGCTTTATCGATTGAATATTCCGGAAAGCAACCATAAAATCACGGCAATGCTGAGAACAGGAAAAAGTACCGGTGCAAGGAAGGATAAAATTCCCACAAAGACCAAGGCCACCAGTACCAAAAGTACAAGCACAACGATGGCGGACAGAAGACATCCGGTACTGCTTACCGGTACATAGGGTCTGTAGCCATGGCTTTCTCTACCGCGATTGTAGCTGTCATTACCATATCCACCGTTGCCACTATCTCCATAGCCTTGATTTCTACTATAATTTCCGCTTACGTCGGAACTGCTCTCCCGTCTTTCATAGCGGGGATTTTCCGCATCGGAACCTGAACTTCCTCTTTCCGAAGACGTTCCCTGATAACGCAGGTCCTCTTCGTCAGAAGCGTAGTTGATGTCTTTCTCCTCATAACGGAAGGGTGTGGTTCTTGCCACACGGTCTCCTCCCGCATCGGCGGCTTCAATAATACTTCGAGCCAAAAGATTCGGAGCGGAAAGCTCGGCTACTACCTCCTCCTCTCCTCTTCCTTTAGCTATTTCCGTGTTGTTGTAGTCGCTATAAAAACGGAGCTGTTCCTCTATTACTTCTCCTGAAACGGAGTTTGTGAGTTCTCCTCTTAAGGCCTGTAAAAATTCCTTTTTATTCACTCTTTTCTTCCTCGGCTATCACAGCAATATTCAAATCCAGAAGCTGCTGCGGGTCAAAAACTTCTGCAGGGGCATCCATCATGGCATCCGATCCGTCCTTTCCCTTCGGGAAGGCAATCACATCACGAATCGTTTCCGCACCGACCATCCACATCGCCAATCTGTCCAAGCCGTAAGCAAGACCTGCGTGTGGAGGAACTCCGTAGCGGAAAGCCTGCATTAAGAATCCAAACTGCTCATTCGCTCTCTCCGGTGTGAACCCAAGCTTCTCGAGCATCTTCTCCTGCACATCACTCTGGTGAATACGCACGGACCCGCCTCCGAGCTCCGTTCCGTTTAAAACAATGTCATAAGCCTTGGCGCGAACACGGGAAAGGTCAGTATCTAAATAGTGCAAGTCTTCTTCCATCGGCATGGTGAAGGGATGGTGCATAGCCTGATAGCGTCCCAGCTCCTCGGAATACTCGAACATCGGGAACTCCGTAACCCAAAGGAACTCCCACTTACTTTTATCGATTAAATTAAGCTCCTTTCCAAGAGCAAGTCTCAGTGCTCCAAGAGAGTCCCATACTACATTTTTCTTTCCATCGGAAACAAGCAGAAGGAGATCCCCCTTTTCGAGCCCCGACGCTTCTACAAGCCTCTTTACATCCTCTTCCGAAAGGAACTTCGCAAAGGAAGACTTTACCGTGCCGTCTTCATGTACACCGTACCAGGCAAGCCCCTTTGCATGATAGCCCTTAACCAGCTCCACATAGGAATCGAGCTTCTTTCTCGGCATCTCCGCCTGTCCTTTCACTAACAGTCCTTTTACGGTTCCACCTGCTTTTGCACAGTCGGAAAATACGGAAAATCCGCAGTCCCTTACGGCATCCGTCAGTTCGATAAGCGGCATATCAAAACGAAGATCCGGTTTGTCGGAACCGTAGTGATTCATCGCATAGTCCCAGGTCATTCTCTTAAGAGGGAGTGCAATATCCACATTACAAACTTCTTTAAAAATATACTTTAAAAGGCGCTCATTGACCTCCAGAACGTCTTCGATATCCACGAAGGAAAGTTCCATATCTACCTGGGTAAATTCCGGCTGTCTGTCCGCTCTTAAATCCTCATCTCTATAGCATCTTGCGAGCTGAAAATAACGGTCCATACCGGAAACCATCAGAAGCTGCTTTAAAAGCTGCGGAGACTGGGGAAGCGCATAAAAGGCACCTCTGTGCAGTCTGGACGGCACAAGGAAGTCTCTTGCTCCCTCCGGGGTGGACTTAATAAGAGTCGGGGTTTCAATCTCCAAAAAACCTTCCTCGGAAAGGAAATGACGAATCAGCTGGGAAAGTCTGGCACGGGTCATGATTTTCTTTGCCAGGTCCGGTCTTCTTAGATCCAGATAACGATACTTTAGACGGAGATCTTCCTTGGTCTTGGAATCCGCTTCAATCGGGAAGGGAGGAGTCTCCGCTTCCGCAAGGATACGAAGGCTTTTTGCCACAAGCTCAATGGACCCGGTGGAAAGTGCCGCATTGCTGTCCTTTCCGCGGCTTCTCACTTCTCCTTCTACGGCAATGACAAACTCCTGCTTTAGATCGCTTGCCTTTTCAAAAACCTCTTTC
>CAUSIX010000135.1:0-5127 GCA_963531555.1 uncultured Oribacterium sp. | reverse complement strand
GGCAAATGGAAAACGAAGAACTGATTTCCGTGAAAAAGGTAAGCAAGGTCTACCGCTTGTATGACCGGGCTATAGATAGATTACTGGAATCCATAAGCATACGAAAGAAGTCCTATCACAAGGACTTTTTTGCCCTGCAGGACATTTCCTTTTCCGTGAAAAAGGGAGAAGCGGTGGGGATTATCGGCACAAACGGCTCCGGAAAGTCCACCATGCTGAAGATTATTACCGGCGTGCTTACCCCGACAAGCGGCAGTGTGGAAACGAAGGGGACGATTTGCGCACTCCTTGAGCTTGGCGCAGGCTTTAATCAGGACTATACCGGTATTGAAAACATTTACATGAACGGCACCATGATGGGCATCAGCAAGGAGGAAATGGACAAGAAGCTTCCGGATATCTTGGACTTTGCCGACATCGGAGACTTCGTCTATCAACCTGTGAAGTCTTATTCCAGCGGAATGTTCGTCCGTCTGGCCTTTGCCCTTTATATTTCCATCGACCCCGAAATCCTGATTGTCGATGAAGCCCTTTCCGTAGGAGACGTCTTCTTTCAGGCAAAATGCTATCACCGAATGGACGAGCTGAAGAAGAAGGGAACGACCATTCTTATGGTTACGCATGACCTCGGATCCGTGATGAAATATTGTGACCGTGTCATTCTCTTCAACAAAGGAGAAAAGGTCGGGGAAGGCCTTCCCGGAGAAATGGTGGATCAGTATAAGAAAATCCTCGCCGGAAAGAACCCCGCAGCGGAGAAGTTTGTGGATGAGCAGGATTTCCTTGGGGACGGGATGACAGAAAAGCCGGAGAAGAAGGGAAGCTCGGGACTTTTCGGAACAGGGAGTGCAGCGGATGCGAAACAACAGTCCGACTCCAATCCCGACCGCCTCATGAAGGACGAGATGAGCATCAACCCCTCCGCACAGCTTTACGGAAACGGAAAGGCGGAGATTGTGGACTTCGGCATTTTTGACAACGAAGGGAAGCTCAGTAATATCCTGATAAAAGGAGAAAGCTTTACGATTCGGGAGAGAATTCATTTCTACGAAGAGATTGCCTCTCCCATATTTACCTTCACAATAAAGGATAAGCGCGGCATGGACTTAAGCGGAACCAATACACTTTTTGAAGGGGAAAATATTCCCGGTGTGAAGGCCGGGGACGAGTATATCTGCTCCTTCACCCAGAAAATGAATCTGCAGGGCGGAGAGTATCTGCTTTCCATTTCCTGTACGGGTTTTGAGGGCGGAGAGCATACCGTCTACGACAGAAAATACGACATTACCAGCATCACCGTGCTGTCCAATAAAAATACGGTGGGAATTTACGATATGGAGTCCAAGGTGACTCTGGAAAGGCATGACGCATGACATTTAGCGAATATAAAGGCAATCTCATAGATTGGATTAACTTCTTTCCGGCTGAAGGCGGATTGGAAAGAGATGCGAAAGTCCTGCTTCTTTCCGATAAGGAGAGCGAAGAGCTGTATGTAAACCTTTTAAAAAGACGGGTAAAACGGCTTTCCCTTCGCTTGGAGGAAGGGCAATATGACTACATCCTGATTCCGAATCTCACGAAGCGCCTTCTCACGCTTTTTCAGGACTCGTTGGAGTGTATGATTGCCTCTCTTTTGGAAAAATATCTGCTTCCCGGGGGAGAACTCATTTTAGCTTTGCAAAATGAGAAAAGTATAGAAAGCCTTGCCACCGGGTATTGGGAAAAGGAGCCTGCTTACACAACGCTTTCGGAATTGCAGAATATAGAAAAAACATTACTTAAGAAATACGAGAAGGGAGAGGGAAGATTGTATTTTCCGCTTCCGTCACTGGACTATCCCATTCATTTTTATACCAAAGACAGACTCCCGAAGGAAGGAGAGGAAGAAAAGGAAATTAGTGCCCTTGCCTCGGAAGGGGTATTTCCCGCTTTCGCCCCTTGCTTCCTCTATCGCTTTCGAAAGGACAGTACGGGAATTCATGGAATGAAGGACATCCACAGTAAGAGGGTGGACTATATCAAGTACAATTCCAGCAGAAAACCGGAGTTTGCCATAAAGACGGAAATCCTCACGGAGAAAAAGGGGGAAAAGTTCGTCTTAAAAGAGGGCATCACGAAGGAAGCTAATGCCCATATAGAGTCTCTTCCGGAAAAGCGGAAACTGATGGAGGCGTTCTTTTCCGATCGCAATGTCAGCGTTTTGGAAGAAGTCCAGTTTCATAGAGCCTATGAATCCTCCGATTCTCTCTCTTACATTGTTTACCCCTTTCTAAAGGGAAAGAGCATTTCCGAAATCCTCGGGGATTTGATTACTGACGGAAAAGCGCCGGTTAAAGAGATTACGGAGACTTTAGTTCTTCTTCTCGGAAGAGAGGAATGGATTCAGCCGGCGAATTATGACCTGCTTTTTGAAAATGTTTTCATGGTGCAGGATAAGGCGGTGCTCATTGATTGCGAATGGGTATTTCCGGAAGGAGTGGAAAGAAGTTTTCTCGAGTACCGTATCCTCCACTACTGGTATGAAAGCTATAAGTATAAATTAAAATATCGAGATGAAGAGAGCTTTTTCCGTCTCTTTTCCGTAGGGAAGACAGAGCTTCTTAGTGCAGAGAAGAGGGAAAGAGAATTTCAAAAGAAGGTGCACGGAGAAGGTGAGGAAAGTAATATCTGGGCTTACCGCAGTCAGCGTTTCAGCCCCGAAAACTTTCAAAAACAAAAGGAAGTGATTTCGGAAAAGGAGAAAAGCATTGCGCGTCTAAAAGAGGAGATGACGGACAAAGACGTTGCTCTGAAAAAAGAAAGAGAAGTACTTCGTCTAACCCAAGTGCATGTAGGAAATCTGGAAAAAGTGATTGGCATTCATGAAAGTGATATTTCCAGGCTGCAAACGGAGAACGCCTATTTGGCAAAGCATCAGAGTCTCTATTCCCGCATAAGAAGAAAAGTCGCTAAGGCTTTTCATCGCCGTTTTCCGGAGGACAGCAGGAGAAGACTGATTCTTTACTATATCGCACAGACCTTCCTGCATCCGATAAGAACGATGCTGCTTTATCTTCTGCCGGACGGAAGAAATCGAATCTTGGGCCATTTTAAAATCGGAAAATCCTACAAAGAGGGCGGGAAAGTCCGCTTTAAGAAAATAGAGCAGCCGAAGGTCAGCATCGTTATTCCCTGCTATAACCAGATTCACTATACCTATCGTTGCCTGCAATCCATCCTCGAGCACACGAGTCAGGAAGAAACACCCTACGAAGTGATTATCGCAGACGATGTGTCCACCGATGCAACGAGAGATTTGCGCCTCTTCTCGGAGAATCTCGTTATTGCCCGAAATAAGGAAAATATGGGCTTCTTAAAGAACTGCAATCAGGCGGCGGAGCTGGCAAGAGGAGAATACATCTTCTTCTTAAACAATGATACGGAAGTGACCGAGGGTTGGCTCTCTTCCCTTCTGGAGCTTATAGAAAGACGCCCGGATGCCGGTATGGTGGGTTCCAAGCTCGTCTACCCGGACGGAAGGCTCCAGGAAGCAGGCGGAATCATCTGGTCCGATGCCTCAGGCTGGAACTACGGAAGACTACAGAACCCGGATGAGCCGGAATACAATTATGTGAAGGAAGTGGACTACATCTCGGGTGCCGCAATCCTCATTCGCACTTCCCTTTGGAAGGAAATCGGAGGCTTTGACGAACTCTTTGCACCGGCCTACTGCGAGGATTCCGACCTTGCCTTCTCCGTCAGGAAGCACGGCTTTAAAGTACTGTATCAGCCACGTTCGAAGGTCATTCACTATGAGGGCATCTCGAACGGCACCGATGTGGAGGGCAGCGGCTTAAAGCGTTACCAGAAGGTAAATCAGGAGAAATTTAAGGAAAAGTGGAAGGAAGAGCTGAAAAAACAGAGCGAGAATACCGGAAATCCCAATCCTTTCCGCGCAAGAGAGAGAGGGCAGGGAAAACGTTATGTTCTCTTCGTTGACCACTATGTACCGACCTTCGATAAGGACGCCGGTTCAAAAACGACCTATCAGTACCTGAAAATGCTGACAGACAAAGGTGTCATCGTGAAATTCCTCGGGGATAACTTCCTCCATGAGGAACCCTATACCTCCGCTTTGGAACAGCTCGGAATCGAGGTGCTTTACGGCACGAAGATGCAGGGCGATATCTGGAACTGGATGGAGCGAAACAAGGACATGATCGATGTCGCGTATTTGAATCGTCCGCATATTGCGACAAAGTACATTGATTTCATAAAGGAAAATACGCCCTGGAAGATTATTTTCTACGGACATGACCTGCACTTCCTCCGTCTCCAAAGAGAGTACGAACTGGAGAAAAAACCGGAGCTTCCGGAAGAAATCCAGTATTTTAAAAACATGGAATTCTCCGTAATGGGCAAGGCGGAAATGAACTATTATCCCTCTTCTCTGGAAGTAGAGGAAATCCATAAGATAGACGACAGTATCCCGGTGAAGGCCATTACCGCTTATGTCTTCGATAAGCCGGCAGCAGTAGAGAAGATCGGAGAAGAAAGAGAGGGAATCCTCTTTGTGGGAGGCTTTGCGCACCCGCCAAATGAAGATGCCGTTCTTTGGTTCTCGCGGGAAATCTTTCCCTTTATGAAGAGACAGCTCCCGGATCTGAAGTTCCGTATTGTGGGAAGTCATGTCACGGAAAAGGTGAAAGAGCTGGAAAAAATAGAAGGAGTCGAGGTTCTCGGCTTTGTGAGCGATGAAAGACTGCATGAGCTTTATCAGGAAAGCCGTCTTGTGATTGTTCCGCTCCGCTACGGCGCAGGGGTAAAAGGAAAAGTTGTGGAAGCCCTTCATGAAGGTGCTGCAGTGCTGACCACTTCCTGCGGTGCAGAGGGAATTCCCCATGCGAAAGAAGTCATGGTCGTAGAGGACGATCCCCGGAAATTCGCCGATGAAGCGGTACTGCTGTACCGGAATCTGCCGAGAATTCGGGAGTATTCTAAGAAGGCGACAGAATTTATTGCGGAGTATTTCTCCCCTGATGCGGTATTTAAGGGGATAAAGGATGATTTTGGAGTGTAAGAAGATTATGCTAACACTGCATTTTGCAGCTGTTGAAACAGGGGCACGCTCCCGCTAACTTCGCCCTG
>CAUSIX010000134.1:0-5162 GCA_963531555.1 uncultured Oribacterium sp. | reverse complement strand
CTTAGAATATCTTTATAGTTTTTCAGTCCCAGAAAACTGTATCTTGGTCGAATCAGATTCTTACTGGTCATACTGAAAAAGAGACTGGAAAAAATGGGATAGACAAAAAGGGCGGCTACGACAATGACGGCAGGAAGAACAAACAACCATTTCGTATAAGATCTTGTCTTCATTTTCTGACCTACCTTTCTATTTTGGAGAAGCTGTAAGAAGGGAAGTTCTTACAGACTTCTCCGGGAAAAACAATTATTGTGTAGCAGCTTCCATCAAGCTGTTTAACTTATCTTCAGCAGCTTTTGCGGCTGTCTTTACATCTGTTCCGTTCGTGATGATATCCTGGAACATTTCTTCAATCACGTGCTGGTTGGTAAGGATACCTGCCTGTACGCTTGGTCCATGCTCAAATCCGATAGCGGTTCCGCCGGGAATCTGGGAAGAAATCACTTCTTCCGCATGGGCAAATTTCTGAATAGTGGGGTCATCTTTATACGCTTCGGAATCCTCGATTCCTTTGATTGCCGGAAGCATTCCGACAGGAACGGAATGGAGGAATTTCACATAGGTGTCTTCGTCATATAAGGTCTTGATAAAGGCTTCACAAATTTCAGGATGCTTGGAATTCTTCCAAATGACCAAAGGCTGGTTAGAGGTGGTAATTCCCTTCTGCTCTGTGCCTTTAATGGTTGGAATAGGATAGCAGTCTACGTAATCCAGTAAATCCGGGGAGTTTGCCGCTACACCGGAGATTTGGAATCCGGAGTTAAAGTCAAAGGCGGTCTTTCCCTGATAGTAGAGGGTAGCCTGATCCAGTACATTGTAGTTAATGGAATCCTTTGGAGAGCAATCCTTATAGACCTTCAGCCAGTAGTTGATTCCTTCTATAGCTAAATCACTGGTAAGATTCGCTTTTAAATCATCCGTCAGTAAGCTTCCGCCGGCACCCTTAACATAGAAGTTCAGGAAATTGGTGGCTTGGAAGTCTGTAGAACCACAGGGGAAGGACAGGCCGTAAATACCGTCTTTTGTCAGCGTTTTGGCTTCTTCATAAAGCTCATCCCATGTCTTTGGTACCTCTAAATTATTTTTTTCCAGTAAATCCTTACGAACCCACATCACCATGGCGTGAGAATAGAGAGGCACAGCATAGTTGTTACCGTCTACGGAAAGTTCATTTAATGCATTTTCATAGAACTTATCCCGTCCGATATCATCAATCAATCCGTTCAGCGGAATGATCGCGTCGGAATTAATCATTTCGGAAACCTGCCCTACCAGCGCAGTGCTCATATCCGGCACATTCCCGGAAGCAAGTCCTGTTGTCCACTTGGTATAAAAGTCATTCCAGGAAAAGGTTTCGATTTTAATATTAACCTTCGGATGCTCCTGCATGAACTTATCTGCAGCTTCCTGAATGGTTTCCAATCTGGGGCCCTGCGTGAAGGAATGCCAGAAAGTAATGTCTCCTTCCAGTTCACTATCCGCTTTTGCCTTTTCTTCACTGCCTTTTTCTTCGCTACTGTTTTGTTCCGGAGCTTTTGTTCCCTCCTTAGCAGTGCTGCCTCCGCAAGCACTAAGAGCTGTGCAAAGCATGGCAATACTCAGTACAGCAGTTAACATCTTTTTTCTCATACAGTATCCTCCTTATTTTTTTCCCTTGATATGAAAACTGTCACAGTTTGCCAATCCATAATCTTGCGATGAACCCGGCAAGATTCGTTTGTTAAATATGACCTATTAGAAAGTATGATAGACGAATAATATGGAAGATTCTATGGAGAAAAGACGCAAAAATAGCATTTTACGCTTGAAAAACAAAGCTTTCAATGCAAATAAGATATATTTTTCACAATGCTAATCATACAAGAAATATCTTTTATTCTCTGGCGATTTGCCGATATTGACGAGGAGTGCAGCCGAATGAACGTTTAAATTCCCGAATAAAATAGTTTGTATCCTCATACCCCAGTTCATAAGCAATCTCGTTGATATGCAGATTGGAAACCAGTAATTTTCTGGCTGCGGTAGTCAGTTTCAGTTCCTTAACATAAACCATAGGAGATTTACCGACTTGCGAAGTAAACAAAGAACTGAATCTCTGTTTACTTAATCCGGCCATGTCCGAAAGACGCTTCGGGGAATAATTTTCTTTTGGATGCAACACAATATAGTCCACTACAGCCTGAATGCGATAATCCGGTGCAATATTATTCTTTTTGATCTTATCTCTGATTTTGGATAACTTTTCTTCTTCCGATAAAGGAGTGAATTGGGAAGACCGTTTTTCTTCCGTTCCTTCCTCGAAAGGGAGAACAGCATTATCGGCAGTTTCCACAGGATTATTCTTGGCAATAAGCGAGGCAATTAAGAGTTCCAAATAGCCTCTAACAAAAAACATTTTCGCCGGACTATCTTTTTTTACCCAATTATACATTTCATCAAAATAAAGGCTCTCCCCTTTTCCTTCCATAATTTGGGGCAGATGATAATATTCTTCGAGTAAATCTCCTCCTTCAAAGAAAACGGAAGTCGTGAAGCGAATGCTTGTAAAAGAAAAATGACTACTTGTAGAATAGCAGGAGAGCGGAACACCTTTCGGGATATAAACGATTTGATCTTTTATTACAGAATACTCATGATTGTTTATATGGAAGGTGGCGGTACCCGATTCGATATACCTAAGCATACAATAAGGGGTGTTCGTCTCCGGAAAAATCCAATTTCTACCAAAAGAGTAGCGATCAATATATAAAAAATGAAAATGAATATTGTCGATAGCACTGTACATTCTGAACCCTTCTTTCTCATTTCATTAATACAAGATAGTATACTATTTATTTTACAAATCCATAGGAGAAGATGAACGGGTGTGCAGAAAAAATGAAAGAATGTGCAGAAAAAAACCTCTTGGCGTAATGCTTTTCTGCATTTTCCAAGAGGCTTTAGGCTTTCTTATTCTGTTTCGCTTTCTTCCGCAGTATTGCTTTCTTTTATTTCTTCGTCCTCTTCAAGCCGTCTTAAGCGGAAGCGGCTGATTTGTTCTCTTAAGTTTCTTGCCTGGTCGTTTAGTTCCGAGCTGGAAGCGGAGCTTTCTTCCGCAGTGGCACTGTTTGTCTGCACAACACTGGAAATCTGATCAATTCCCGTAGTAACTTGGGATACCGCATTTGCCTGCTCATCGGAAGCGGAGGCAATTTCACTGATAAGAATACTCAATTCCTTCTGGCCGTTTACGACCTCGTGAAGAGATTTTGCCGTACTGTCTGCAAGACGGCTTCCCTGTTCTACCGCTTTTACGGTATCGTCAATTAAAACGGTAGTATCTTTAGCTGCTTCTGCAGATTTTTGTGCGAGATTACGAACCTCGTCCGCTACTACGGCAAAGCCTTTTCCGGCTTCTCCTGCTCTTGCCGCTTCGATAGCGGCATTTAACGCAAGAATGTTGGTCTGGAAGGCAATGTCATCAATAGTCTTGATAATCTTGCTGATTTCCGCGGACTTCTCATTAATGCGATTCATGGAAGCCTTCATATCCTGCATTTGTCCGTCACTCTTCAGGATTTCCTCCTGTCCGGTAGCGGCTGCCTGATTGGCTTTGGCGGCATTTTCCGCATTTTTCCGAATTCTGTCGGAAATATCATTAATGGTTGCAGACAGTTCTTCAATACTGCTGGCCTGTTCCATAGAGCCTCTTGTCAGATTTTGCGCTCCGGCAGAGACATTTTCCGCAGAACTGGAGACTTGATCCGAGGAAATTCGGATATTGCCGATAAGGCCGGTAAGCTTATCGGAAAGATCTAAAAGAGCGACCTTAATCTTCGTAAATTCGCCGGTATATTCATTTTTTAATCGAATATCCAGATTACCGTCCTGCATTTCGTTTAAGCTGTCGGTGATTTCCTGAATATAGAGCCGGTATTCCTTTAACTGACCGACCAATTGGCGAAGTCCCTTTGCAAGAGCGCCAATTTCATTTTTACTTCTTACCTTAATTTCTTCATCCAGGGATCCTTCCGAAAGCTTTTTCACGGATTTGGTAAGGGAGAGAATCGGACGTGCCTGTCGATTACCAAGGATGACGGAAAGAGCAAGCATGAAAAGGAGATATACGGAGATAAAGATGAACAGTGTATTTTTCAGAATTTCTATATCTCCGTAAATCGCTTTATGACTCGGCGTAATGACGATTTTCCAACCGTTACTGAGAGCATGATAGCCTAAAAGAACCGCGTTTTTGGCACTTCCTTCGTTAACATAACCCTCTTCCTTATTCAGAATTTCCGCTAAAACTTTCTTGTACTTACCGCCCAGGATTTCTCCGAAATTTTCCCCTTCGGTATAATCCGGGTGGAAGAGAATCTTACCTTCCGCATTCAATAAGAAGCATTCCTTTTCATGGAATTTCTGGTGCTCATCCAAAAGCTTATTCAGGTAGGCAAAATCAAAATCTACTCCCAGAACACCGAAATCCTTCCCGCTTTGTAAATAAACGGGAGAAACGTAGGAAATGATGGTCTTGTTGATGTTTGCGTTAAAATAAGGCTCCATCCATGTTGCCTTCTTATTCTTAAGAGGAGTATAGAACCAGCCGACGTGCTCCATATCGGAGGGATCATAGGCGGCAAGGTCTGTAGGTGTTACAGCTTCCGGCTTTCCGTCGTTATCCGCATCGGTAAAGAAGGTTCCCGAGGTTCCGTAGGTCAGGAAGGGATCGTAGCGGATATAGGAAGCGACAAGTCCCGGGATGTCCTCTGTTGCCTTGATGACAACGGTATTCATTTCCTTTTCGTAAGTTTGAAAGTAATCCTTATCTTTGGCGATGATTTTTCCTTCATCGGCAAGAATGTTGCCGGACATGGCAAGGAGATTGACTTTCGCCTCGATCAGTCCGAGCACGCTGTCAACAGACTCCGCTGTCTGCTTGGCGCTGGAAAGCATATTGGTGTTTCCGTCAGTAATACTGATATTATTCATGTATACCGTTAAAGTTCCCCCGAGTAAGATAAAGGCAATAACAATCGGGAGCAACATACATAATATCAGAGTGGTACGAATAGACTTCATATTCTCCTCCTTCTACTTTAATACGCGCTGTCTTTTCGTGCGGCAGCGTCAATATATAGAATATTATCGGTAAAATATTTTCTTATATAATCATAAAAATT
>CAUSIX010000133.1:0-5236 GCA_963531555.1 uncultured Oribacterium sp. | reverse complement strand
TCGGAAAGACGGTAGTGCGCTTAATCGAGTCGGAGGAGAAGAAAGAAGAGGAAGAGGATTAAGGAAGCCCTCTACGGAGCACTTGAAAATCCGGAAGCGGCACCTTTAGGCCGGGAGAGAGTAGCATAATTTGTTGTAAAAAAAGTATTTTCATGACTTGACATTTAAGAGAAAAGGATTAGTCTATTTGGTTAGATGTGGCTAATCCTTTTTTACGTATAATGCCGCATTAAATGTGCGGAATCTCTACATAGTCGACACCTGCTGCGATGTGGAGAGTGTTCTTTTACATGAAATTTGCCGGAAGTATACGAGATGTTGTGCAGCAGAAAGGAATGGGCCTGTCGAAACGGAATGAAAATACAATAAATGGAGGCGAAAGAATGGGAAATTATGTGATTATAGGAATTGTGGTTGTTATCGTATTTTTTGCGGTACGGAGCGTTATAAAAAGAGGAAAGAATGGCTGCTGTGGTGGAGGAGCTTGCTCTGTACAGGAAGTCAAGGCGGAGGATCGTAATCCCGAGCATTATTCTTATAAAGCGATGGTTACGGTGGAAGATATGCACTGTGAAAATTGCAAGAAAAAGGTAGAAAGTGCTTTAAACGCAGTAAAAGGTGTTTGGGGCACCGTGGATTTAAAGAGTAAAACTGCCGAAGTACGCATGAAGGAAAAGCATAGTGAAATGGAAATTCGGGAGTGGATTAATAAGGCGGGCTATGGCGTTTCCCATGTGGAGCTTATCTAATACTATCCAATAATAGAGTAAACGTTTTTTCGGTAAAAAAATAAAAAGAGAGCAATCCTTAATCTTTTGATACAATCCGGTTGATAGTATTTTATGGAAATTTATGGTAGAATATGCAAGTTTAAGGGGAGTGAAAACTGCTGAACGGAAGGGCGAAAATGAGAGAAGAAAAGCGAAATATCCATTCGGAAGAAGATGCGGAAGGAACAAAGCCGGTAGAACTTATAGACAGGACTCTTCGTTATAAGGGCTCCGTTATCGATGTTTACGATGATTACGTAGAGGTGAAGGGGCACAGAACACACTGGGACTTTATTCACCACATGGGAGCTGCCGCCGTTCTTCCGGTGCTTGATAACGGAAAGATTCTTATGGTAAGGCAGTACAGGCACGCTCTCGGAAGATACACCCTGGAGATTCCTGCTGGAAAGAGGGATCGGGAGGACGAAGATTTTCTCCTTTGCGCAAAGCGGGAGCTTTCCGAGGAGACGGGATACAGTAGCACAAATTGGGAATTTTTACTCTATGTGAATACTACAGTAGCCTTTTTGGATGAGAAAATCGGTATTTATCTGGCAAAAAACTTACAAAAGGGAGAGCAACATTTTGATCCGGATGAGGAGATTTTTCTTGAGGAGTGGGAACTTTCCGACTTACAGGATCTGATTTTTGCCGGGAAGCTTACGGACGGAAAAACCGTTGCCGCAATCCAGAGTTATGCGGCGAAGTTACAAAAAGAGAAGCAGTAGATTTATGGAGGATGAGAATGTTGCCTAAGCGCAATATTTTGTTCATCACGAGTAACGTGCGTAAAGCGCGCGTTATCTTGTTTCAGGAGATTTGTTCGCCTAGCGAGGAAAGGCGAATAAAAGAAATGAGGAGAGTATGAAAAAAGAGCATTTGGCGGATTATGTTTTATCCATTCCGGATTTTCCGGAGAAAGGCATCATATTCAGGGACATTACCTCTCTGATTCAGGATCCGGACGGCTTAAAGGATTCTGTGGATGGCTTGATTCACTCTTTGGACGGTTTGGATTTTGACCTGGTAATCGGTCTGGAGAGCCGAGGCTTCATCTTCGGAACGGCCATTGCGTATGAGCTCCACAAGGGCTTCGTGCCGGTAAGAAAGAAGGGAAAGCTGCCTAGAGAGACGGTTTCCGTTTCCTATGACCTTGAGTATGGAAAGGCAGAGGTGGAGATCCACAAGGATGCGATTAAAAAAGGCACGAAGGTCGTTATCGTGGATGACCTGATTGCCACGGGAGGCACTTTGGAAGCGGCTTGCAAACTGGTAGAGATGCTGGGAGGAGAAGTCGTGAAGATTTCCGTAGTCATGGAGCTTGCCGGGCTTTGCGGCAGAAAGAAACTCTCCGCCTATAATTTATCCTCCTTAATTTGCTACGAGGGAAAATAGAATCATGGCGGAAGAGTTAACGAAAGAGGATGTCCGAAAGATAGAGGAAGAGATTTTAAAACGAAAGCTCGAGATAAGGCCGAGACTTATTGAAGCGGTAAAAGAAGCAAGAGCACAAGGGGATTTGTCGGAGAATTTCGAGTACTATGCCGCAAAACGGGAGAAAAATCAGAATGAATCCCGTATTCGTTATTTGGAGAGAATTTTAAAATTTGCCAAGGTGATTTCTACGGAAAGCCGCGGTGATGAGGTGGGAATCAATGATACGATAACCCTGTACTTTCTTGAAGACCATGAGGAAGAGGTATACCGCCTTGTGACCTCTATTCGCGGTCAGTCTCTGGATGGGAAAATTTCCAACATATCTCCTCTCGGAAAAGCGCTTATGGGGAGAAAAAAAGGAGAGATTGTAGAAGTTAAGCCGGAAAACGGAATATCCTATTCCGTGGAGATTCGGAAGATAGAAAAAACGGGAGAAAAAGAAGAAGAGAGCATCCGGAAATTCTAGATGCTCTCTTTTATCGTTCGAATGCCTCTTCCGCTATGTGGCGTTTCGCCCTAAAGCTTAAACGAGTACAGTCCATAAGGATAAAACAGCCTTTTACCATCCCTTATCTATCCGCCGACTGCGCTTTCTTCAGCAGGAATCGGAACTCCGTCAAGCTGCTTAAAATCGGCATGCCGGTAGAGATAGTTCATGATTTCCCGGCGCTTTACAATGCCGATAAAATGATGGAGATCGTCTACTACGGGAACAAAGTTTTGATTCACCGCTCTGTGCAGTAAACTTTCCATGGAGCTGTTGATGCCTACCGCCTCAAAATGCTTTCGCATGGGAATATCTTTTACCAGAACCTTCTCCGATTCTCGTAAATCAAGTTTTAACTGATTTTTGATTTCCCAAAGAAGATCTCCTTCCGTCAGAGTTCCGGCAAATTTTCCGTCTTTCGTCAGTACGGGGATGGAAGAATAGCGATGAAACTCCATTTTCTCCAAAGTATTTCGTAAGCTATCCTCTTCCTCTACAAAGGCGACATCACACTTCGGCGTCATGAAAAATAAAATATTCATAAAAGCACAACCTCTCACTTTCTTGTTTGCCTTTATAGTATATCGACAGTTTTTCTAAAAAAATTGAAATAAATCGAGAATAAAACGGATTCTCGTAAACTTTACATTTGCAGATTTATCTTATAGTTAAGGATAAAGAAAAGATATGACAGAATTGTGTCTTTGTCCTTAATAAAAATGGAAATTTCGGCTTAGGCTCTGCCTCAAAGACACACTACGTTTCCTATTCGCTGCACTCGCTTTTGCACTCAGGCTCCTGCGCAAACTCGCCCTTCGGGCTCAAACATGCGCCCGCCTTCGTTGCTAGAGTGCAGCTCACTACGGAAGCCTCGCGACCGTCTTTTTCGTGCAGAGCCTAAGCCCTCGCAAAGATTCTTTAATCCAAAAAGAGAGGCGTTTTGACAAGGCTTAAGGAACAGAGTAAAATAGCCCCTATATTGTAGGAATGGGAGTAAATATGCTGATAGATAAGAAGGAAGACAGGGCTCTGGAGAGACCGAAAGACAATACTCCTCCTGAAGAACTATTGGAGATGCTTCTTAAAGACGTGCGTTCCTATCATCCTTCGGAAGACCTTTCCATGATTAAAAAGGCATACGAAGTGGCGAAGGAGCAACATAAGAAGCAAAAAAGAAAGTCAGGGGAACCGTATATCATACATCCGCTTTGCGTTGCGATTATTCTTGCCGATTTGGAGATGGACAAGGAGACGATTGCGGCAGGGCTTCTTCATGATGTGGTGGAAGATACGGGAATGACCTTGAAAGAGGTAGAAACGGAGTTTAATGCGGATGTAGCCGTACTTGTGGACGGAGTTACCAAGCTGACTAAATTAAACCTAAACTCGGATAAGGTAGAGATGCAGGCGGAGAATCTCCGGAAAATGTTTGTCTCTATGGCAAAGGATATTCGCGTCATTATCATAAAACTTGCCGACAGACTGCATAACTTAAGAACACTGGAATACCAAAGCCCGGAGAAGCGGAAAGAAAAAGCCAGAGAGTCTTTGGAAATTTACTCTCCTCTCGCGGATCGCCTCGGTATCAGTAAAATAAAGATCGAAATGGATGACCTTTCCTTAAAGTACCTGGAGCCGGAGGTTTACTACGATCTTGCGGATAAGGTGCATTTTAAGAGAGAGGCGAGAGAGGACCGGATCAATTCCATAGTGGAGGAGGTACGGGAGCATATTGAGGAAAGCGGGATTGAAGCGAATATCAAGGGAAGAATCAAGCACTTCTTTTCCATTTACAAAAAAATGGTCAACCAGAATAAGACCATAGACCAGATTTATGACCTCTTTGCTATCCGAATCATTGTGGAATCCGTGCGGGATTGCTATGCGGTGCTGGGCGTTATTCATAAGATGTACCGGCCTATTCCGGGGCGCTTTAAGGACTATATTGCGATGCCGAAACCCAATATGTACCAGTCACTGCATACTACGGTCATCGGAAAAGACGGTGTGCCCTTTGAGATTCAGATTCGTACCTTTGAGATGCATAGAACTGCGGAGTTCGGTATTGCCGCACACTGGAAGTACAAGGAGCAGGGAGGCTCCGACAAGAAAGCCACGGAGACGGAGATGTCCAAGATGAAGTGGCTGCATGAAATTCTGGAATGGCAGAAGGATGAGTCGGATTCGAAGGAATTTATGAATATGGTCAAGTCCGACCTCTCCCTTTTTAATGTTAATGTATACTGCTTTACCCCTACAGGAGATGTTAAGAACTTACCCCAGGGTTCGACGCCGATAGACTTCGCTTATTCCATTCATTCTGCCGTGGGAAATAAGATGGTGGGGGCGAAGGTCAACGATAAGCTGGTACCGATAGAGTATCAATTGCAAAATGGAGACCGTGTAGATATTATTACGAGCCAAAACTCCAAAGGTCCTTCCCGGGACTGGCTGAAGATTGTCAAGTCCACGCAGGCAAAGAATTAGATTAACCAGTGGTTTCGCCACGAGCAGAAGGATGAGAATCTGGACAGGGGAAAAG
>CAUSIX010000132.1:0-5268 GCA_963531555.1 uncultured Oribacterium sp. | reverse complement strand
ATTGCGGAAGCCGGGATGAATGAAAAGGCAAAGAAGGAAGCCGGAAAGATTTTAAATCGACTGAAGAATGAGGGGACGAACGGACAGGAAGCCGGTATGCTCTATGACTATCTGGATTTCGTGACCGGACTTTCCTGGAAGAAGGAAGAACAGAAGGAAATTGACCTGGATGAGGCGGAGAAGATTTTATCGGAGGACCATTTCGGCTTAAAGAAGGTTAAGGAAAGGATGATTCAGCAGATTGCGGTCATGAATCTGAAGAAGCAGCAGTCCGGCTCCATTCTTCTCTTTGTGGGAGCTCCCGGTACAGGGAAAACCAGTATCGGAAAGAGCATTGCGAAAGCGCTGGGAAGAAAATATGTTCGCGTGAGTCTTGGCGGTGTACGAGACGAGGCGGACATTCGCGGGCACAGAAGAACCTATCTCGGTGCCATGCCCGGTCGAATCATGGACGGCATACAAAAGGCAGGTGTTTCCAATCCGGTCATGGTACTCGATGAGGTGGATAAACTTTCCGCCTCCTATAACGGAGATCCCGCAGCGGCTCTTCTTGAGGTTTTGGATCCCGAGCAAAATAATACCTTCACGGATCACTACATGAATGTACCTTATGATTTATCCGACGTGCTCTTTATCTGTACGGCAAACTCTCTGGACACGATTCCCGCGCCGCTCTTAAATCGTATGGAAGTCATCCAGTATCAGGGCTATACCCCAAGAGAAAAGTTTGAGATTGCGAAGCGCCATCTCCTTAAAAAGTCTTTAAAGGGTGTAGGATTACAAGCCGAAAATGTGGAAATTACGGATGAAGCCTTGGAAAAGATCATCTCTGACTACACAAGAGAAGCCGGGGTCAGGGGCTTAAAGAAGAGGCTCGACACCCTCTGCCGAATTGCGGCAGTTCATCTTGTTAAGGGGAAGGGAGAGAAGATTTCCGTAGGGAAGGAAGACCTTAGAGAATATCTGGATATGAATCCTCTTCACCGGAGAGAAGTACAGGAAGAAGGAAAGCCGGGCATCATTACCGGTCTCGCTTGGACTGCAGTTGGCGGAGAAATTCTCTATATTGAAAGTATGTTTACTAAGGGAGAAGGAAAGCTGAACATTACCGGACAGCTCGGTGATGTGATGAAGGAGTCGGCGCAGATTGCCATCAGCCTTGTAAAGTCTATGTTCCCCGATAAGGCAAAGCTTTTTAAGGAAAATGATTTGCATATCCACGTGCCTGACGGAGCGACCCCGAAGGATGGGCCTTCCGCCGGAATTACCCTCACCATTGCCCTTGCCTCCTTAGTGACGGGACAGGCAGTCAGCCCGCGTATCGCGATGACCGGAGAGGTTTCGCTGGAAGGCCTCGTTAATCCGATTGGCGGACTACCCGAGAAGCTAATGGCGGCGGAACGCGCCGGGGTAAAGACCGTTTTGATTCCTAAGGCAAACGAAGACGATCTTCGGGACGTCCCGGATGAGGTCAAGGAAAAATTGCAGATTCTTCCGGTAAAGACGGTGGAAGAAGGAATGGAACTCTGCGAACTTCACTATGTGAAGCCCGGAGTGGAAACGCTGTAAAGGTATGTAAGACAGGATAGATGCTGTATAAAAATGTCGCATGCAAGGCATGCGGCATTTTTTATATAGGAAAAACCTTTCTTTTGGTATAGGGAAAAAGTAGTATGAGCATTTGGAAAGAAGTAATAGAATAAGACACGAGTTTTTTTCTATATTTTCAATGAAAAAAACAAATCATAGCGGTAAAAAGGGTGCTTAGATATTTAAACAAAATGCATAAAAGCTGTGGAGTAATATTGTGTGCTTTATGCATATTGACATACGCAAGGAGGAGAGTATACTTGAACTATTACCACTAACGATTGTAGTGAATATTCAGTGAACATACCAGGAGAAAAACTTGGAAGAAAAGAATTTAAAGAATCTGATATATAAAGGCGTATATCAGGATGTGGCAAATGGAATTCTTAAGCCGAATGACATTATTTCCGAAAGTAAAATTGCGGAGAAGTACGGGGTAAGCAAGTCTCCGGTAAGAGATGCCATGGTGGAGCTCTGTAAGGATGAAATACTGAAGAGCATTCCGAGAATGGGCTATCAGGTTATTCCGGTTACGCTAAAGGATATTCTCAATATCATTGATTTCAGAGTAGATATCGAGACAAGCGGATTAAGACGATACGGAACGAAATTTACGGAGGAACAAATTTACCGTTTGGAAAAGATTGCGGAAAGAGGCAGAGTGAACGACTCCACCGCATCGGAAGGATGGGGGAAGAACTATGAGTTTCATACCGTCCTGTATTCATTTTATGAAAATGAATTTGCTCTCCGATACTTGGCAAAACTCATCAGGCAGGGGGCAACTTTTGTGTCGCAATATTTTATTGCGGCAAGGGGTCGGAATCGTGAACTAAACGGAAAACTCCACATACAGATAGTAAAATCCATTAGGAAGAAAGATATTGAGGAAGCTTGCCGTTTATTGCAGTCCGATATTGAATCCATAAAGCAGGAAATAGCCCTTCTTTACGGATGGACACAGTAATGGACATTGTTTTCGGATAATTGCGAGTAGTTAAAAAGTCGCATTTGCGAGTATTCGAATAAACCGCAGGAAATTGGTAATTTTAATATGATATAAGGAGGAAAAACTGTATGGAAACGAAAAAGGAAAGGGTATTTAAGGTTTTACGGAATGAAGAGGTTAGAGACGTACCGGTAGGATTCTGGCATCATTATTTGGAAGATGAACATGTGGATGCACTGAAGACTCCGGCGTATCACACGCAGAATGTGGAGGGAGCAAAAAAATTCAAAGAGGAATTTGATCCTGATTTTGTGAAGGTCATGACAGACGGATATTTTTATTTACCGATAGAGTTGGATATCTCTTCTGTAGAGACACTGCCGAATTTTTCCTTGGTGCCGATTACACATCCCTGGTTCCAAAAGCAGATAGAGCTTGCGAAAGAGTATAGAGAGATTTACGGAAAGGATATTGCCATCTTCCATAATCTTTTTGCCCCCTTATGGCATTTTGAAGAAGCCGTTCGAAAAGCGTATAAGGTGGATGCGGAAGAATCTCATGAGATTATTTTGGGGTATCTTAAAGAAAATCCCGAAGCGGTTGCTTCTTGCCTAGATAAGATTGCGGATAACCTTTCTCTTCTCTTGAAAGAAGTAGTGAAAGAGGGCGTTACAGACGGTATTTATCTTAGCGCGCAGGATATGCACCGTTATATTCCGGATGCACTTTACAGACTGTATGTTACCCCGAGCGAGAAAAAGGTTCTGGAAAATGCAAAAGAATTTTCTCCGTATAATCTGCTTCATATCTGCGGTTGGAGAGGAAATACGAATTTCCTTACGATTTATCAGGATTATCCGGCAATTGCCTTTAACTGGGCAGTCAATACGGAGTGTCTGTCTCTGAGAGAAGGAAAGAAATTTTTCCATGATAAGTGTGTGATTGGCGGATTTTTGAATACGGAGGACAGTATACTGTTTACCGGAAACAAGGGGGAAATTCAGAATTATACGCAGAAGCTTCTTAAAGACGTTGGACGTAAGGGTGTCATCATCGGTGCCGATTGTACATTGCCAAGATCGATTGACTATGAAAAGATTCAATATGTAAGAGAAGCATGCAAGGGCGATTTTCAAAAAATTGTAGGCTAAGTAAGAATGCTTGACTGAATTGGAAATTGTGACAAGGTAAAACTTGCAGGCCAAATTTGAAAATGAGGAAAATTAAAACTCACAGGACGGATTTAAAAGTATTGGCCGAATTAAACTTGTAAGTTGAATTGGATTTTTTACGAAGGAAGTTTGTTCAATCTCCACGGGTTGAATTAAAGAACTAATTTTTATCCAAACGGAATGCTGTAGGAAAGGCATGCACCATTTCGTTTAGACAAGGAGGAAAACATGTTATTGAAGAAAATGAAGGCATCTCTTGCTGTAGCACTGGTTATGTCCATGTCTCTTTTGACTGCATGCGGAGGTGGCGCGGAGAAGAAGGCGGACACAACGGAAAAGAGCGGAGAGACACAAGCGGCTAAGGAAGGAAATGCTGCAGAAGGTGGCACAATTAAGCTTGGCGTGTTAGCGCCTTTGACGGGAACCAATGCCGAGTATGGAAAAGGTTTTCAGGTCGCTATGCAGATGGCGGTAGACAAGATCAATGCCGATGGCGGAGTAAAGGGCAAAAAGTTCGAGCTTAGTGTGAAGGATTCGAAGGGCGATCAGAAAGAATCTTCAGACCTTGCAAGACAGTTTGCGGATGATGATGAAATCATGGCGATTTTGGGAGACTTTACCTCCGGCTGCTGCATGGCCAATGCCAGCATCGTAGATGAAGCAGGCATCGTGCAACTTTCTCCGACAGCTTCGAACCCCGATTATGCTCCGATGAGTAAATATTGCTTCAGTATTATGGGCTTGCAGAGTGCGGAGGCACCGTTTGCCGCCAAGTATTTACTGCAGAAATACGCCGGAGCAAAAAATGTCGGTGTTATTTATATCAATAGTGACTGGGGAACATCCGCTTTCTCCAACTTTGAAAAAGCGGCAAAGGAAATCGGCTTAAATATTGCTGTCAGTGTAAACTATGTACAGGATGAAAAGGACTTTTCCAGCTTGATTACTAAACTGAAATCCGCAAATCCGGATTATGTAATTATCCTTGATCAGGGAGCCGTTCCGCAGATTATCAACCAGATTCGTACAAGCGGATGGGATGTTCCTTTGGCAGCACTTGGACCGGGAACCTCAGAGCAGTTAATCAGCCAGACCGGAAAGAACAGCGAAGGTTTATTAATTACTTCTCCTTTCTTCTTCGACCCGGAGAATAAGGAACTTACTGCATGGAAGGATGAGTTTGTATCGAAGGCGGGATTCCAGCCGACCATTCATCCGGCTTGTGCTTATGACACGGTATACCTCATTAAGACAGCTATTGAAGCGATTGATGGAGATATCACCAGAGAGGCCATTCGTGACAAACTTGCGGAGATTAATTATACAGGGGTAACCGGACCGATTAAGTTTACGGAAAACGGGGATATTAACCGTCAGTACATGATTTGTGGAATTGAAAACGGACAGTATGTAATCAAGGAAGGCTTTGACTACAGTAAAGAAAACTAGAAATTCTTAAAAAATACCATGTAGAGAAGCGGAAATTCTTGAAAAAGAGCATTTATAGGATGGTATCGATATAACGTACTGTTTTTTTGGCAGAAGGAAAATTGAGGG
>CAUSIX010000131.1:0-5310 GCA_963531555.1 uncultured Oribacterium sp. | reverse complement strand
GTTCGGTTCTTCAATTAAAGGACAGAGATCTCATTTTCCTAAAGGATATTGAGAGTTTTTCCTTTAGCGAGGTGCAGGCGCAGGCCATTCTCGACATGCGTCTTTCCAAGCTAATCGGCCTCGAGATTTTGTCTCTGCAAAAGTCCTATAGAGAGACTTTAAAAAATATAAAGAACTATAAAGCGATTGTATCTTCCAAGGAAGTACTGTATAAGCACCTTGAGGAAGAGCTCCTTTCTATTCGAGAGGAGTTCGGAAGAAAGAGAAGGACGGAGATTCGGAACGCGGAAGAAGCCGTTTATGATGAAAATGCCATTGAAGAAATGGATCTTTTCTTTGTGCAGGATCGTTTCGGCTACGGAAAGCTTTTGGAGCCGCAGGTTTACCAGAGAAATAAGGAAAGCATAGAGGCGGATTATCCCTTTGTTCTTTCCTGTAAGAATACGGATCGTCTTCTTTTCTTCACCAGTGAGGGAAATCTCCATCAGGTTAAGGTTTTGGACTATCCCTTGGCGAAATTCAAGGATAAGGGTATCCCCTTGGATAATCTCTGTAAATTCTCCTCGGATAAGGAAGTGGTGCTTTCCGTATTTGCAAAGACGGAACTTTTACGGGAAACCTTACTTTTCCTAAGCAGAAACGGCTCTGGAAAAAGGGTAGAGGGCGCGGAATTCGATACCCAAAACCGCTTAGTGCAGGCAACGAAGCTTGTGGACGATAGCCTAGTAGCCGTTCTTCCTGTAAAGGCGGAGGAACAGCTGGTTCTAGAGTCCGAGGATTCCTTCTTCCTGCGTTTCCCGGTAGAGGAGCTTCCTGTGCAGAAAAAGACCGCAAGAGGCGTCTGCGCCATGAGCCTTAGGAAAGGAGACAGCGTAAAGTCGGTTTACCTTCTTTCCGAGCAGACGGAGCTTAAGCTTTCCGGAAAAAATCTGTCCTTGTCGAGACTGAAGCTCGCAAAGCGCGGAGGAAAAGGGGCAAAACACAGCTAAAAGGATTTTCTCTTTAGAGGGAGCATGGTACAATAAAAAAGTTGGCATACTTAAGTTGGCGAAAAATGATAAAAGGATCAAGCTTAAGAGCTTCATTGTTCAAAGCTTGCAGGGCAATCCTTTGCAAAGTGATATAGCCGTGTAAAGTAAACATGGAATAAGTATAGAAAGAGGGATAAAATGGAAAAATTTAAAGTAGGAATACTAGGGGCAACCGGAATGGTGGGGCAGAGATTTGCCACACTTTTGGAGAATCATCCTTGGTTTGAATTAGCTTGTCTTGCAGCTTCTCCCCGCTCCAAGGGAAAGACCTATGAGGAGGCGGTAGGAGATAAGTGGAAGTTGGACATTCCCATGCCCGAGTCTGTTAAGAAGATGGTTGTAAAGGATGTTTCCGATATTGAATCGGTAAAGGAAGGCTTGGACTTTGTTTTCTCCGCTGTGGATATGAAGAAGGAGGAAATCTTGGCTATCGAGGAAGCCTATGCGAAGGCGGAACTTCCTGTGGTTTCCAACAACTCCGCACACCGCTGGACGGAAGACGTTCCCATGGTTGTACCGGAGATTAATCCGGAGCATTACAAAATTATAGAAAGACAGCGTAAGCGCTTGGGAACCAAGAAAGGCTTTATTGCGGTAAAGCCGAACTGCTCCATTCAGTCTTATACTCCGGCCTTTGCGGCATGGAAGGAATTTGAGCCGTATCAGGCTGTGATTTCCACTTACCAGGCAATTTCCGGAGCGGGAAAGAATTTTGAGACCTGGCCGGAGATGGTGGGCAATATTATTCCTTATATCGGCGGAGAGGAAGAAAAGTCGGAGAGAGAACCTTTGCGCGTTCTTGGTACCCTTACAGAGAAGGGCATTGCCTTGAAAGAGGATCTCGTTATCAGTGCGCAGTGTATTCGTGTTCCCGTTTTAAACGGCCACACGGCCACCGTTTCCGTTTCCTTTAGAAAGAAACCGACGAAGGAAGAGTTGATTTCCGCACTCAGAAACTTTAAGGGGCTTCCGCAGGAGAGAAATTTACCCTCCGCACCGAAGCATTTTATCCAGTATTTAGAGGAGGATAATCGTCCTTCCGTTTTGGAGGATGTAAATTATGAAAAGGGAATGGGTGTGTCTATCGGCCGCTTAAGAGAAGACCAGCTTTTTGACTATAAGTTCGTCGGTCTTAGCCACAATACCTTAAGAGGTGCAGCGGGAGGCGGTGTGCTTTCTGCGGAGACGTTGGTTGAGCTCGGTTATATTACAAAATAAGATAGTACACAGTTTACGAGTAATGCTCTTTAAGAATAAAGACAGGAGGATGAGGGAAAGAAAAAGACAAGGCAAAGTGATTTTTCTTTTCTCCCATCCTCTTTTTTATCCTAAAACGTTTCAGGAAAACAGAAGGAGGAGCGCATGAAGGTTCAAAAATTGGGACATTTTGTGGACGGAAGAGAAGTTCATCTTTTTACGATGGAAAATAAAAACGGAGTAAAGGCGAGCTTCACAGACCTTGGCGGAGTTTGGCTTTCCCTGCTTTTCCCGAATCGGAGCGGGAAGGAACTGGATATCCTGCTTTCCGTGGAAAACTGGGAAGACATTATGGAAAATCCCGGACACATGGGGGAAGTGGTTGGGCGAAACAGTAATCGTATCGCCGGAGGAAAGTTCAGTCTGAACAAGAAGGTATATCAGCTTTTCTTAAATGACGGACAGTACAGCAACTGTCATTCCGGACCTGACTATTATGGAAGACGACTTTTTACAGTAAAGGACGAAGGGGACAATACTCTGACGCTTTCCTTGTTCTCAAAGGATATGGACCAAGGTTTTCCGGGAGATTTGGATTTTTCCGTACGCTATACCTTAACGGACGATAATGAAGTGAAGATTCGCTATAAGGGGCTTTCCAATAAAGATACGGTGATGAATTTTACGAATCATGCCTATTTTAACCTGATGGGACATGATTTCGGATCTCTTTCCGAGCATGAAATTCGTCTTTATGCGGACAGCTACACGCCTTCCGATTCTCACTTAATTCCCACGGGAGAGATACGCAGTGTGGAGGGAACTGCCTTTGATTTTAGGACGGAAAAAGCGATGCTTGATACGAAACGTCTTAAGAACGAGCTAAAAGCAGTTGGGGGGTATGATCACAATTTCTGTATAAGAAACTATGACGGAACACTCCGCCGCGCAGCGGAGGTTTTCTGTAAGAAATCCGGCATTGCCATGGAGGTGGAGACAGATTGCCCCGGGGTACAGTTCTACACGGCAAACGCGATGTCTGCGGATGGCCTTGGAAAGGGGGGAATAGACTATGGAAGGCATAGCGGTTTTTGCCTGGAAACGCAGTTCTATCCCGATGCGGTAAATAAGTCGAACTTCCTTTCTCCGATTGTGAAGGCGGGAGTCGTGTATAAGTCGGAAACGGTCTACCGTTTTTTTAGAAGATTAATTTAAAATGAAAAAATTATTTATTGCGGAGAAGCCTTCCGTTGCCAAGCAGTTTGCGGAAGCTCTTGGAGTAGCAACAGGAGGGGGAAACCGCGGCTATTTGGAAAATCAGGACTATATCTTTACCTGGTGTGTAGGGCATCTCATCAGTATGAGCTATCCGGAAAAATATGATGAGGAATTGAAGAAGTGGAAGATGGAATCTCTTCCATTTATTCCGAAGGAGTATCTCTACGAAGTGATTCCCTCCGTGAAGGAGCAATTTTCCGTCGTTTCCGCTCTTTTACAGAGGAAAGACTTGGAAACTATCTATATCTGTACCGACTCGGGAAGAGAGGGAGAGTATATCTATCGTTTGGTTGCTTCCCAATGCCCGGAGATTCATGCGGAAGAAAAACGAGTATGGATTGACTCCCAAACCAAGGAAGAAATTCTTCGGGGAATTCGAGAGGCGAAGGCGAAGGCGGCCTATGACAGGCTGGGAACGGCTGCTTATCTTAGGGCTAAGGAAGATTATCTCATGGGGATCAATTTCTCCCGTGTGTTGACCCTCCGCTACGGAAGAGAGCTTGCGAGAGCACTCGGCAAGGAAAAATCCACCGTTATCGCAGTGGGAAGAGTGATGAGCTGCGTTTTAGCCATGATTGTACAGCGGGAAATGGAGATTCGCGCCTTTCAAAAGACGAGCTTTTGGAATGTTCTCGGAGATTTCAGTTTGGACGGGAAAACTACAGCTCTTTCCTGTGAATTTCGAGGAAAGGACGAGAGTAAACACTATAGAGAGTCCGACTTATACAAAAATATGGGCTTTCTACAGGAAGAAAAAGCGAAAGCTTTTCAGGAACTCTTTAAGCCCTATCCAAGGGAAGGGATAATTACCGGTTTGGACAAGAAAAAAGAAGTAAAGAATCCGCCTCTTCTTTTTAACCTTGCGGAACTGCAAAACGAATGTGCCAAGATTTTAAAAATCAGTCCGGATGATACCTTAAAGCTTGTGCAGGAGCTTTATGAAAAGAAGCTTTGCACCTATCCGAGAACGGATGCCAGGGTACTTTCCACAGCGGTTTCCAAGGAAATAGAGAAAAATATCCGCGGTCTTTCCACGTTCCCGGAATACCTTTCCTTTACAAAGGAGATTTTGGAGCGAAAAAGCTATAACGGGATTGCTAAGACGAAGTACTGCGACGATAAAAAAATTACCGATCACTATGCCATTATTCCTACAGGACAAGGAAGATCCCAGTACAATAGTCTGGGAACGCTTCAAAAGAAGGTCTTTGATTTTATTGTTCGACGCTTTCTCTCCATTTTTTATCCTTCCGCAGAATATAAAAAATACAATCTTTCTATTACGGTTTTAGAAGAAGAGTTTTTAGCGAGTGAGAAGCAGCTCGAAAAGCCGGGCTATCTTCAGCTCTATGAAAAAAGCATAGAGAAGGAAGAGAAGGAAGGAGATTCGGAAAATGAGGAAAACGGAGTGAATGGCCTCTCCGGTCTTTCCGGCTTAAAAAAGGGTTCCAAGGTTTATCTTATGAATACAGCTTTAAAAGAAGGGGAAACTTCTCCTCCGAAACGCTATACTTCGGGAACGATGATCCTGGCGATGGAAAATGCGGGAAAGTTGATAGAAGATGAGTCTCTTAGGGAGAAAATTAAGGGATCCGGGATAGGCACCTCCGCAACACGTGCCGGGATTCTTACCAAGCTGGAAAAGAATGAATATATTCATTTGGATAAGAAGAACCAACAGCTTTCTCCGAGTCTTTTAGGAGAAAAAATTGTGCAAATTCTTTGGAACTCCATTCCCTCTCTGTTAAATCCGACGCTCACCGCCTCTTGGGAAAAGGGGCTTTCCTATGTGGAGGAGGGGAAG
>CAUSIX010000130.1:0-5326 GCA_963531555.1 uncultured Oribacterium sp. | reverse complement strand
TGGGAGGGACTATGAACATCCTTGTCGTGGAAGATGATCAAAGTATCCGAGAGGGTATCGCGGCCTTTCTCTCGGAATTCGGCTACACTATGGTGGAAGCGAAAGACGGGCGGGAAGCTCTCTTGAAATTCAACAAAGAGATTCACCTTGTCATTTTGGATATTCAGATTCCTTTTGTAAACGGTCTCGAGGTCTTAAAGGAGATTCGGAAGCAGAGCAAGCTCCCTGTTTTAATCCTTACCGCCTTTAGCGATGAGGAATATAAGATTGATGCCTTCACAAATCTTGCAGACGGCTATATGGAAAAGCCCTTTTCCCTGCCGCTTTTAAAGGCGAGAATCGATTCTTTAATCCAAAAGAATTACGGGCAGACGGATAAGTTTCTTTATAAAAATGTAGAGGTGGACTTTTCCGGCTACACCGCTAAATTGGATGGAAAGCCTGTGGACATGAATGCCAAGGAAGTGGAGATTTTAAAGTATCTTTCCGAAAATGAAGGTCGGGCACTCAGCAGGACGCAAATACTGGACCATGTGTGGAAGGAAACGGAAGAAATCCCCTTCGACAGAGTGATTGATGTGTATATCAAGGAGCTAAGAAGAAAACTCAAGCTGGACTGCATTTTTACCATCAGAAATGTGGGCTATAAGTTGGAGAAAGAATGAAAAATTTAAAGCTATTTCCGAAAATGTTCATACAGCTTTTTTCTGTTCTTGGAATCATTATTCTCTTGATTCATCTCTTGGTCTTTTTCTTCTTTCCCATAAGCTATCTTGAGCAGAGGAAGGAAGCCATTACGAATCGGGCAAATGAAGTTTCCACCGGCATGGAGGGAAAGTCCCTTACAGACATAGAGAATACTTTGGCTCTTTACTCTAAAAGCAGCGATATTCAGGCTTTCGTGAAGAAAGGTGCGGAGAGCCAATCGATTCCCGTTGACGCGAATATTCCCATAGATGATACGGTTCCCATTGATTTTGACAGTAAGACGAACTCGATGATTATAGAAGAAAGGGAGATTAAAACGAATACGGGAGAGAGGCTGAGCTTACTGTTTATTTCCACTGCGGATATGCAAAAGGAAGCGAAGGAACTGAGCTTACAATTTCTGCCCTATTCTTTGGCCATTTCTCTTTTGTTTTCCGCGGCGGTTTCCTTGGTTTATGCGAAAGCGATTAAAAATCATATTCAGGAAATAAAAAACGAGACCGACAAGATGATTTTGTTAAAAGAAGAGGCGTGCTTACCGATTGACTCCAAAGACGAGGTGGGAGAGTTAAAGGAGCAAATCAATACTCTGTATCGAAGTCTCTTGCAATCCATGGAAAAGGTAGAAAAGAAAAATCAGGAAATTTTAAAGTTGGAAAAGCTGAAATATGACTTTTTAAAGGGAGCTTCCCATGAGCTGAAAACCCCTCTTGCGAGCCTGAAAATCATTTTGGAAAATATGCGGTACAATATCGGAAAGTATAAGGATAGAGACCTCTATATCGGAGAATGTATCGCCACTGTAGACAGTCTTAGCCAAAATATCTCTCAGATTCTCTCCGTATCCTCCTTGGAAAATTTAAAGGATGACGAAGAAAGTCTGGAGATTCAACCTGTATTGCTTACTGTTTTAAACAAATATGAAGTTTTACTGCAACAGAAAAAACTGCATTTACAAAATCGCTTAACAGACGAAAAGCTCTATATCGGAAGGCCGGCTCTAAAGATTATTTTATCCAACCTGCTGAGTAATGCGGTAAAATATACGGAAGAAGGGGGAACTATAGAGATTTATGCGAAAGAAGGCCGGTTCTATGTGGAGAACAGCATTCTTCCTTCTTATGGACGGAAGCAGGAAAAACGCTACTTTGAAAAAAAGGAAGGAAACAGGGAACATAGCAAGGGAACAGCTATTGATACGGAAAAACTATGTAGTATGAATTTTGATTTAAATAAGGAGAACAGCAATGGTCTTGGTTTATATATTGTGAGTACCTTACTGAACAACTATAAGATTCCCTACGAGGCCTTGGAAAGAGACGGGAAATTCATCTTTTGCATAAAATTATCAAGATAGATAAGCTTAAAGGAGGGAAGATGTTCATCTTAGAATTAAACCAGGAGGGCATGAGAACGGAAATCGGCTTATTTCACTCAATAGAAGAGGGTAGAGCCTTTATTTCTAAAGTGAACGGCTACCGCTGTGAGGAAGAAGAGGGCTTTGTCTATGAAAGTCTGGATATACGGAAGCTCCCGGAGTATTTGGCGCTTAGTTATAACGGAAATATAGTCCCTTTCAGTAAATTTATGTTTACTGAAGATGGCGATATAGACATTTTCTGGAAAGAAATACCGGATTTAAGCTGTCCCGGAGACGGCATGGTGGAAGGCTGTACCCGCGTGGATGCTTATGCGATTCCCAATGAGGAAGTGAAAGACTATATCGAAAAGAGGGAGCTTCAGTACAAAAAGATAAAAGGGCTCTTAGAGGAAAAGGGCTATGAGACGGACAGAGCCTACTTCGGTTCGGAAGACGGAGAAGCCGTGCTTTACCGAAAAAAAGGAACGGAAGACTGGCATTTTCTTACCCATATGGATCCGGGCTTTATAGAGGATGCTGTAGAGGAACTGCTTAAGGAAGCGAAGCTTTAAATCTCTTTCCCCTTTTCTTTTTTTATGGTAGAATTTTGCAAGGCTTAGTATTGTAAAAGACGATAGGAGGGCTTATATGGAAGACGAGAAGAACATTCAGATAGAGGGAAATAAAAGTTTTGGAGATGTGGTGATTGCCAATGAGGTGCTTGCCATTATTGCCGGGATTGCAGCAACTGAGGTAGAAGGTGTGCATTCCATGGACGGAGGCTGGTCAGGACAGTTCATTTCCAAGCTCGGTATCAAGGACCTTGCAAGAGGCGTGAAGGTGCAGGTAAGAGAGGGAGAGGTCAAGGTGGACTTAAGCCTCAATATGGAATACGGCTATGCGATTCCGAAGGTTTCCGACCTTGTGCAGGATAAGGTTTCCGCAAGTATCAACAATATGACGGGACTCAATGTTTCCGAGGTCAATATCAGGATTTCCGGAGTGGTAAATAAAGAGAATGAATAAGAGAGAAGAAAGAAGCCATAAGTTTAAGCTCTTATTTTCCACCCTCTTTTATGAGGGGGAGGAGAAAGAAGAGCAGATAAGCCACTATTCCTTTGAAAAAGAGGAGGACGATGAGAGTGTTATAGCCTTTGATTGCCTTCCCGATGAGGAAAAGGCGTATTTAGAGACGGAGGTGCTGAAGATTTTGGAGCGACTTCCCGAACTGGACAGCATGATCAATGCGGATACGGAAGGCTGGACCACAAAGAGAATGAGCAAGACCGATCTTACGGTGCTTCGTCTTTCTCTTTATGAGCTGAAATTCCAAGAGGAGATTCCGAAGAAGGTTGTCCTGAATGAGGCAGTGGAAATTGCCAAGAAGTATGGCGGTGCAGATTCCGGATCTTTTGTAAACGGTGTGCTTGCGCGGATTCTTCCGAAGCTTTCTCCCGAACTTTCCGGAAGTGTAGAGAAGAAGGGGAAAAAGAGCGAGAGGAAGGGGAAGAAAGAACAGAAAAATTCTTCTTTCCACATCGTGCTGAACAAGAAAGATTAGTTTATGGAAAGAGTTTCCAAGAAGGAATATACGGTCTCGCAGGTCAATCGTTATCTTGCGCGAATGATACAGGAGGATTTCTTTCTTTCCCGCCTTACGGTATCCGGAGAGATTTCCAACCTGAAAATGCACCCGTCGGGACATATTTATTTTACGCTTAAGGATCAAGCTTCGCAGCTTTCGGGCATTATGTTTGCCGGAAAGAGGGCGGGGCTTGGTTTTCGTTTGGAAAATGGCATGAAGGTACTCTGTACGGGAAGAATCGGTCTCTACGAGCAGGGGGGAAGTTATCAGATTTATGCAGATTCCTTCCAGCTTGCGGGGCAGGGTGACCTCTACCTTCGCTTTGAAGCGCTGAAGAAGGAGCTTATGGAAATGGGGCTCTTCGATCCCATGTATAAGAAGCCGATTCCGAAGTATGCAAGGCGTATCGGCGTAGTTACGGCAAGCTCCGGTGCGGCGGTGAGGGATATTGTGCAGATTGCAAGAAGAAGAAATCCCTTTGTGGAAATCACACTTTTCCCGGCTCTTGTGCAGGGAGAGGGTGCGGTAGCCTCTATTGTAAGGGGAATAGAGAGACTGGACAGGCTCGGCTTGGACGCTCTCATCGTAGGGCGAGGAGGCGGCTCCATTGAAGACCTCTGGGCCTTCAATGAAGAAGCGGTGGCAAAGGCAATCTTTGATGCGGAGACCCCCATTATTTCCGCAGTCGGACATGTCGCGGATTTACGCGCACCGACTCCCTCTGCGGCAGCGGAGCTTGCGGTCTTTGACTATATGCAATTTGTAGACGATTTAAGCTCCTATACCTATAGCTTTCACGAGCAAATCGAGAAGAAAATCCTTTTCCTTAGGCAAAGACTGAAGGAGAAGGAATTGAAATTCTCCGTTCTGCATCCCAAGGCCATTTTACAGGGAAAACAGCATCGGCTCCTGGATTTACAGAATCGCTTGCAAAATCAGATGAAGAAGGCCCTGCAGAGCGCCAAGGAAAATTTACAAAATTATGCTGCTTTCGCAAAGTATATGGAGCGAAGACTCAGTGAAGATAAATCGCGACTCAGTCGTTATCAGAGCTTTCCGCATCTTATGGAGGAAAAGCTTTTAAAGGTAAGGCACAGTCTTATCCGCTATCAGGACTTTCCTCACGTTATGGAGGAGAAGCTGGCAGAAAGCAGACATCGAATGCAGCTTCTTTCGGAGCAGTTTGACGCGCTTTCCCCTCTCCGTCTTCTTTCGAACGGTTACTCTTATGTGCGAGACGAGGAAGGGCGCAGGGTAAGCAGTGCAGGGAAGCTCAAAAAGGGAGAGCTTTTAGAACTGCAGTTCTCGGACGGCTCCGCAAAAGCCAGGGTGGAAGAGATTGAAAGCAAAAGTGAGCAAATAAATAGATGGCATAGTTGAATGAAATTAGGCTGCACTGCAGAGCTTATGAAAGACAGCATGCTTGTGCAAAAAAGCTCCTGTTAAAGCAGACGATAGAATAAAGATGTAAAATACTAAGAAAGAATATCGGATAAAACGAGATACCGCACGCTTTGCGAGCGATACTCGTTATGAATAACAATCAAGAGGAGTGTTTAGATTATGATAGAGGGAAAGGAAGAGATGCCGGTATTAGGCAAGGATGGACAAATGGAAACTGCTCCGGAAGCAAAGGCGGGTAAGCCTGAAAAAAAAGTAAAAGTGGAGAACAG
>CAUSIX010000129.1:0-5329 GCA_963531555.1 uncultured Oribacterium sp. | reverse complement strand
GGTATACTTTCTGTATTCAGCACCACGATTAAAATCATTGGCCTTACTTGACCAGAATTTTCTCTTTTCTTCAATTCTCTGTTCAATGAGCGCTTCATCATTCACCGGATTCGGATCAAAATCCAATTCAAGCACCAAATACCAATTCTCCGTCATATAGTTTATCTCCTTATTCCACCTCTGTTATAGAGCCTCCCGAACCGTCTCCGATCGTTTGGGCTATCTTGGAGAAGGAACCGCTTAATTCCGATAAATCGGTAAGCGATGCAAATTCGTCTATAGAAGCAATACTTTCCAAAAACGCTTTAACCGCACTTCCAAAACCAAGTGCTATAACTTCAATCCCTTCCGCATGGCATTGCTTCGCCTTAGTAATAGCTTGTGTCGGGTTGTTCCATGCTCCGTCTGTAAGCACAATAAGATACCTGGCAATATCCTCTTTTGTAAACAATCTTCTCTTTAATATGAATAGTGCATCCGTAAAAGGCTCCGCAGAATTTCCTGATCCGACCTCCCCCACATGTATACTTCTAATCGCCTGAATCACCTGCTTTTCATTCTTTGTCGGCTTTACCACAAGTCTTACTTTGTCCGCAAAAGAAAGCAGGCCGATTTTCGCATTTGCCGAACCTAATTCCCGGACAAATTGTTCCATGGCTTCTTTCGCCTTCTCTACAGGTGATCCGGACATACTTCCTGACAAATCTATCGCAAGCAACACTTCCACCTCAGACGGGGCAGAAGAAGATAGCTGATCCTTCGGAGAACCGTCTGTCCAGCTCATGTCTTCCGGAATCTTCTCGATTCTTACTGAAAGCTGCTTTCCCGTTTCCTTCTGTACTGCACTGACATCCACTACACCGTTCGCATTGTACTGATAGGACACTTCAATGACAGAGGTATTCGAATTCGTTCTCTCTATCCCGCTGATGGTATATTTATCAAGGATAATATTGTCTAAAGGTCTTCTGTAGGCACCCTGCAACACATAGACTTCCAGTTCATTATTTTTTGCTCGTGTTTTGAAATTGTAGGACCTGTTCATCGAGACGGGAATAGCGGAATTTTTAGGAATAATCACGCTGTTTTCATAGCTTTCCCCATCCTTACTTATGGCGATCATCCCTAAGGCATGAGCCGTAACATCCGTTACTTTCTTCGCACCGATTACCTCAACCTTCTTTTTTCCGCTAAGAAGACCCATGAAACTCTGCTGAACAGTCTTTCCGGAATCATCGATATTTGCACGAATAGCAGCTCCAAGGGCAACCGCCTCATCCACATTTACACCGGACAAAGGTTCCTTACCGGACATGGCTTCAACATATTTATGGATCATCCTCATTCTGGTAGAGCCTCCTACCAGAATAACTCCCGTAATATCCGCCCAAGAGCAACCGATAGATTGCAACAAATCCTCCGTAAGATCTTTTGTTGCGCCAAGAAGGAATTCCGATATTTCTTCAAATACCTCTTCCGTAATGTTTAGCGTCCCCTGTATATCCTTATACCTGATCGGCACCGAAACTTCATCCCTTACGGTCAATTGTTTTTTCATCGATTCTGCCGTAACCAGAAGAGAAGCTACCATCTCTTCATCCGAACTCAAATCAACACCGTACTTCTCATAAAACTGCTCGGAAAGATATCTGGCAATGCAATCATCCCAGTCCTTTCCTCCGAGCTCATGATTTCCGTCACTTCCCAAAATATCAATCTTGTCTTGATTGAGTCTTGCTACAGTAACGTCAAAAGTTCCCCCTCCAAGGTCATAAATCAATACTGTTTGTTCACTGTCCTTTTTATTTAATCCGTAGGCAAAAGCGGCAGCAGTAGGCTCATTAATAATGGCGAGGACGTTTAAACCGGCCTTCTCTCCCGCTTCTATTGTTGCCATTCTTTCCTTATGGGTAAAGTATGCGGGCACCGTAATTACTGCCGAATCTATCTTCTCCCCGCTACAGTTTTCCGCTTCTTCTACCAGTTTTTTCAAAAAAATGGCGGATAAGTCCGTAGCGCTATATGTCTTATTGAAAACCTCTATACGAAATTGATCATTTCCCATATTTCGTTTAAAAAATGCAAAGGCATTGGTATTTCCCATTCCCTGCATAGCCTTTGCATCTTCTCCGAACAGTATCCTTCCCTTCTCTTCAAAGCATAAGACCGAAGGTGTAATCGGAAGATTAAGACTGTTTTTAATAATTTCAGGTTTTCCGCTACCGGCGTCAATTTTTGCAACTGCACTGAAGGTAGTTCCCAAGTCAATGCCGACTCTGATTCCCATTTTCCCCCCTAATAAATAGCCCGCTACACATTCAACGCGGAATATATAGCGGGAATATTCTATTTACATAACAACCATACTCTTTGACTTTTCTACCAGTTCGTCTACCTTTTCTTCCGCCATAATACCTTTGGCCTTCATCGTTGCATGCACGTCACGATTTCTGGTCTTGTCTACCGCTCCGACTTCCAAGATTCCCTCCGTATTCAAAGTAAAGGTAATCTCAATAGGAGCTCCTGCGGGAAGATCACCGGATAATTCCAACGTTGCCGTTCCTAAGACAAAGTCCTGATCGATGTCATAAATTTCGTCCATGAAGTCACTTTCATAAACCACCAATTCGCAGTTATCCTGATTTGCCTGAATTGTTCCAAAAATCTTGGAAACAGAAATAGCCCCGTCCGGCATGGCCTGATTTTTAATAATCATATTGCAACACTTCGGTTCTCCGTTATGGATTACCTCAATGGCGAAACTCTTCGTTGTCGCCACAACAACCTTCTTGGCCTTACCGCCAATACTCATCATCTCCGGCTGAACTGCAAGCTCTTCCTTGTAATCCTCCGCATTGATTTCTTTTGTGGTTCCTCCCACATTGACCGTAGTCTCTCCGATATCTCCCGGCTCAAGACTCTTTTGATTGTTCACATATACATTCACGGCATGAATCGCAGCACCCTTAGCAACCGCTTCATCCGGTTCCAGAATCTTCGGTTCCATTCCGTACTTTTCTACCAAAGCCTTGGTAACCTGCGGCATTCTGGTGGAACCGCCTACTAAAAGAATATCATCGATGGTAAAGCCTTTTTCCTTTGCAACGGCAATGGCGGCATCCGTCTTCTCCATGGCTTCCCCTAAGAGGGCGGAAGTAATCTCATCAAACTTTTCTCTGGATAAACTGATACGGGCTCTTAAACCTCCAGCATCCAACATCACCGGCACTTCTTCTCTGGAGCTGAGCTGCTGCTTCGCTCTCTCCGCCTTTAAGCGCATATCCTGTAAAGCATATTCATCAAAATCGCCGTCAAACCCGGTTTCCGACTTGAACTCTTCAGCGAGATATCTCATAATCGCTTCATCCCAATCTTTACCGCCAAGTTCATGATTTCCGTCAGAGCATACTACTTCGATTTTTTCCGAACTGATATTCATTATCGTTACGTCAAAAGTACCGCCGCCCAGGTCAAAAACGAGAATGGTCTTTTCGCTTTGTTCTTTCGTGCAGCCATAATATAATGCTGCCGCAGTTGGCTCGCTGATAACTTCCAGAACATTGAGACCGGCAATACGCCCTGCATTCTTCGTTGCAATTCTCTCCGGTGTGCCGAAATAGGCCGGACAGGTAATAACGACATCCTTGACCTCCGTATCCAACTGCTTTGCGGCATCTCCGGTCACTTTTCTTAAAATATAGGCAGAAACCTCTTCAGGAGACTTGCTCTCCCCATTGTAATCAATGGCATGATCGCTTTTTCCCATTAGAGTTTTGACAAGAGAAACTGTATTTTGCGGATCTATCACTGCATTTTCCTTGGCAACCTGACCGACAACCACCTGATTCGGGCTTGCAAAATTCACCACAGAAGGAGTCGTGTTCTCCCCCTCGGAATTGTTCACTACCGTAGCTCTTCCGCTCTCATCCACATAAGAGATACAGGAATAGGTAGTCCCCAAATCAATACCAAATACATACTTTGCCATTATTCTTGCTCCTTCCTGAATTACTGTTTATCGTAAATATATACCGCCACCTTCTCCGGTGATATCACCTTACCCAAGTACTCATATCCGCTGCTTAAACTTTCCGCAATCTTCCCATGCAGACTTTCATCTGAAGTGCTCAGCTTTCTGACCACTTTATGTTTGATTGCAAGATATTCCTCTCCCTGATGACTGTCATAAATGGTAATACTGTTTTTTTCCAAAATATCTTGGATATCGAAGGCATAATCTTTAAACGTCTTTAAAGGAACGCTCTGTTCTCCCTCCGGCTTTTCCGCAAAACAGCTACTCATTCGGAGTATACTGTCCCTAATCTCAATAATGTCTAAAAGAATTGGTCTTATCAGTTGTGAATACATGTCCTGCTTATACTTTTGTAATTCGGCATGCATCTGATTCACTACCTGCTCCTCATGCTCCGTATGCGCAATCTTTTGCAAAAAAAGTTGCTTCATTTCGTCCATTTTTGCTGATAAGTCTTCTACGCTCTTGGAAACTTCCTCCATCTCTTCCATAATCCCCCTTAATCTGTTGATTCCTTTATTCTTAACGGTTTTTTATTGAACTTGATATCGTTCCAGTCCAGCGCCATCTTTTTATCCGCCTTGGTAAACAACCATTCCATCGGTGCCATAACCCCTTGGGGGTTATACTCTCCTTTGCCCATACTGTGGCCGATAGCCGTACAAGAAAAAAATCGATTATCCTTAAACTTTAAATCAATCCCGTTTAAGAAACTTTCCATCCCATTTTCTTTTAGAAATTGCCTGCACAGATAATCTTCCGTATCATAGTAATCCGTGAATTTATCCGGAAATTGCAACATGGCTTTTTTCACGGCAGAATCCCCAATCTCCTCCGCAAGATCCGCAGAATCTATCTTTCCGAGAACAACCGCCAAGGGAACCGAGGACATCTTTTTATCGCTCAGTCCCGTAACCTCTCTAAGCTTATTGAGAAAGGAATCGACAATTCCGCTGATTTCCGCATTTCCAATCCCCGCTCTATCTTCCGGAGACAGCTTCTCTTCACAACGATTTCTTACATAAGGAATGGAAAACGGATCAATCATGAATACAATACCGTGACAGTATTCATATTGTTTTTGCATTTCATGTTCCGTACTGTCCGTAAATATTTCTCCGGCAATATCATAAACATGAACCAGTCTTTCCGGCTTAAAATGAGGACCCTTTACAAAAAAGCTGAAGGATTCCGAACTCGCCTTGTTTAGGTCCTTAGGCCTTGGCGTCATGATGGTGATTCCGCTTTTATAGGCGGATTCTAACTTCCGGTAAATTTCCTCTTTTGCCGCAGTAT
>CAUSIX010000128.1:0-5336 GCA_963531555.1 uncultured Oribacterium sp. | reverse complement strand
TCAACCGGTTTATCTCACAAATCCTTTGCAAGTTATATGGGTGTTTCCATTAAAACTGTAGAGGCATGGGAAGCCGGCATCAACCAGCCTTCCGGTTCATCCAGCCGGCTTCTTCACATGATGGAACTGGATAATGATCTCATAGAAAAATATCCTTTTGTTTCCAAGGCAAAATTTACTTGATTCTCTTTTGAATATCTTCAACCGACGGCAACTGCTCTCCCAGAGCATCCGGAAGACTGCTAGTGACTTTATATTTACTTATGCAAATCGGCTTAGAAATATCCTTTAGAGAAGAGACCGTGGAATTTGTGCAGACACTGTCTGCACAAATTCACGATTGGGATAGGTCTCGGCAAATTTTGCCATATACTTTAGATTGCGAACAGAATATCCCTTGCTTTCCGGAAAATCCATTCTTATATCGGTAGCCAGGTTATCAATGAATCTGTTTCCCCACAATTTATGCTCATTTATAACACAACCAATATCATGGTAAAGCAAGAGCATATCCACATTTGCATGAATCGCAGCACGATACTGTGCAGCTTTTATCTCTCGCTTGATATTTTCAACAATGGAGATGTACTCCGACGAATTCATTAACACTCGCTTCACCTCGCTTTCAATGTAATCTGTATTTTTTACAATAATGCGTTGATTTCACGTATCCTTGCCCTTGGTATAGTCTCTCCTATCAAATTGCTGAACTTTTGCTCATCCAACGGTGGAAACATTGTCAGCTTTCATTAAGCTGCTTTTTACCTTCTTTGTCGCATGAACTAACAAAATAGCAGCAACTATACATATTACTTTGGATGCATTCCCTATAATTACATTATCATAGAAAGTAATTTGGGATAATGTATTCATTAGTGCATGTGTCATTACACATATCCATAAACTATTTGAATAGGCAAATAATGCCGATAGTATGAAACAGTTTGTGAATAGTCCCAACGAGAAATTAAGAACATCAACCATTACAATGCTACCATCAATAAAAAAGAACAAAAAATGCCATACTCCCCAGCATACAAAGGTCATCATCGTCGCAACGATATAGGAAAGCTTTTTCTCTAAACAGGGCTGGAATGAATATCTCCATCCTATTTCTTCTATTCCGCCAAATAGAATGGCCTTAAAGAATAGAGCTATCGGAATCCATACATTTTCAATTTTGAATCCCTTACTTATTGCCACAGAACAAAAGTCTATAATTAAAAACACAATTACCATTGCATAGATTTTAAATGGCTGCTTTATCTTGAAAAAATCCTTTATTATACGTAAAGGCTTTTTCCCATTGTATTTAATTTGATAAAATACACCCCAAAAGGCAGACGACACACCTCCAATGATAATAAAAACCATCCCCAAAAAAGAATGGTAGCCTAATCCATATCCTTTTTCTTTTAGAATTCCAACCAGTACTGCAACTGCAGTTATATGAAGCAATGTTGGAAATAAAAACGCTTTAATAATTGGCTTAATATTCATTATACCTTTCTTCCATAACGCACTTCATTTACCAGTTCTTGAATATCCTCCTCACTATTTATACCCATTTCTTCTGCAACTCCCTGAAATGCAGCTTGCGCCTTTCGGATGGCAGTAGCGGAGGCATTACTAACAATAATTTCTCCATTTTGCTTTTGAAGAAATAAAAGCTTATCACCGGATTTTAATCCAAGTTGGCGGCGCACTTCTACAGGCACTGTAATCTGACCGTTTGCTGAAATTTTTGCCAAGTTCATATTTTCTTCCTTTCGCTCTTTATCTTACTTAAATTTTTTAAATTCTTTAGATTCTTTAGATTTCAAGTTTTCTTTTATTATTTTAAATCAAGCATTATAAAAAGTAAACTTTGAACTATTGTGCTTTAGTGAATCGACGAGAAATGCAATGCCTCTTCTCTGATTTCCTTATCGCATGATGCATTTTCAGAAATTCCCTTCAGAATATCTAAATAGACTTCCGCTTGATCTGTTCCATTGATAAGACGATTTAGCATCCAAACTGTATGCAATGTAGGCATTCTTTTCAAGGACAGAAGAAGTTCTTCTTCATATCCTTTTTTATAAAATCTCTCCACAAAATGGACGATTGGTCCGGGACTTCCAAAATCTGTCAAAGGATGCCTTTCCATCAGCCGGAGCAAGGGCTGTACCGAGTCTAATTGATTATAGTTTTCTTCAATTTCTTCCATGCAGTCCATCATAACGTTTTCAAAATCCTCGTTATCTTGCATTCCGGCTTCCATTTTTTGAATGATGCTGTTTAGCGTTTCCATATCTATTTTCACCTCAAGTTTTTTCTAGAACTTCTCATCTCACTTCTCTTCTCACATCTCTTCAATCACTGCTATTCTATGCAAGAACACTTTCGCCAGCTCCCTTGCTTTTTCAAAGTCTTCCTTGCTGAGAACCATCATCGCATAGCTGTCACTTCCTATATCCATGGCAGACAAAACATACTCTGTCCACTGGGCATTCAGAATCTTTCCCCATCTTGGGATACCCTCTTCATCATTCAGTATTTTCTCATCCGTCTCAAGATTTAGTCCGGCACTTAATTTACGCACAGCAGGAATAAAGCTATCCTTCCTTGCTTTCCAATCCAGTTCTATAAGCTTTCCTTTCCGCTCTAATGCGAAAAAAAGCTCTTCCCAGACATGATCCATATCTTCCATACTTTCATGCTTGTGTTTTTTCAAGAATCGCTTCGCCGTTTGGGGGTCTGCCAGCAGGAGCTTTGTTAATTCTTCAAATGCGGATTTTACGATTGCATCATCATTTCCTATCACTTCCGTATAAGTCTTTTCATCGGGAAGAACTTCCTTTTTCACAAATGCCCTCATAATCTTTACGGCATCGCTGTAGCTTAAGTCGGAAATAAGATATTTTTTATCCTCTATTTTCAAATATAAATTGACCAGCTCTTTGCTTTTCCCGACTACCGCTTTCATCAACGTACAGCCCTTTATGGCATGGGAGGGGCTTATCTCTGCGTAAGTATAATATCCGTCATGCATCGCTTTTAGTGCATTGTCAATTCCGCTGATATGAAATCCATTTCTATCGTAAGCCGGGTCTTTCATGTGCCATTCTTCATAAATCTCAAAGAACACTTTCTGTGTCCAATTATAGATGCTCATGAGCGTTTTCCATCTCCTCTTTCGTCATTCCGGTCAACTCTTTCACCCACATTCCTACCGTATCGGAAAGTATGGAATCACAAGTATATTCCTCCATACCGTCCATATATTTGCAGGAAAATGAAGGCTCTCTTATCGCTGCTTTATAAAACTGCATTGCCACATCCTGCAAATGCTCCGGATGAAACGGAAGTGACAGTTCTTCCGCTAACGCCCCCCGAATCTTATCCCAGTCCTTATGTTCTTTATGATAATCTTCTCGAATTTTGGCTAGATAGCCTTCGCAAAAGGCTCTCAGCAAGCTTTCCCTTTGATAAATCTTCTTACAGTTAAAGTCAAATAGATTTCCTGCGTGAATTAAAAAGGTCAGAAGCTCTGCAAGACTTTCCGCAATTCTTCCCACCTCTCCTTCACTACCGATAAAGCCAATACTTTCATCCTCTAACAACACAAATTCTCCGCCACTTGCATCATGTGCAAATGCCTTAGCTTGCATAGAATAGTTTTCATTATTCTCCATAAACTGGATTTCCTGAAGCTGCTTGTAAAAGCAAATGTCACACTCTCGCATAAGCATAGTATGAAGTTCCGCATTATTCTTGATCAGCTCCCATAAGTCCATTCCGTTTTCTCTCCTCCCTACAAACTGGAAGTTATGATTTTGCTTCTCCGTAATACCATATATATATTGAATATATAAGCATAGCAATAACACCGATTATAAGTATAATATTCAATTTAATGATAAACATAGACAAAAGAGTGTTTGTCAATCCATGAAAAACACTACAAGCAAATATGCATTTCGTTTTTTTGTAAATTGTCGCTAGCCAAAAACTGAGTATAATAGCTAATACTAAAAACAAGGTAAACGGCATATTTTGTTGAGATGACCCATTTATAAACCAAAGCGGTATATGCCAAATCCCCCACACTGTGCCCGTAATAATGGCGGATATCGGAAAATTCAATTGTTTCTCTAATAAAGGCTGCATAACTCCTCTCCAACCTAATTCTTCTTCACCACCATATATAAATGTTGCTTGTAGAAAAATTAAAGGTATTAAATACATCTTTAATGCAGCATTAAATTCTCTTGAAGATAAACTTATTGTCAGTATTTCAAAAACAGAAAATAGAAACAGATAGTTCAATGATTTTTTTCTGTGTTCAAAAATGAATTTTACTATAGATTTAATCGTATTTTTTTCTTCCAATACAAATAAAGTTGCTATCGCTGGTCCGAAGCCTCCTATAATATGCAGAATAGTACCTAAAGGATGGGAAAATGAAACAATATTGAGACTTGTTAACGCAGCAAGCCCACACCATGCTATCCAAGAAATAAGGAATGTAATGATAAGAAATTTTGCCAGCCTCTTAGAATTCAATTTAGTATAACTCCTTCTCAACTTCTCCGTTCCAATTATGGCAAGTAACAGAACAATGTCTTTAATCCTTGATAAATTTACTTGCCAAGTGATAAACCTGTTTGATTTCTTTACTATCTAAGGACCAAGTCTCTACTTCTTTACGAATAAAATCCGGAAATTTCTTACTGATATCTCGTAAAGCATTGCCCACGGATTTTCTGACATATTCACTGGGATCCGCTTTTAAAGCGGCTAATCGCTGAATGACTTTTTTCGTCATAAGGACAGCTTATCCCAATCCTGCACGGATTCTATTACCGGAACCCAACTGTCTATTTCGAATCTTTCTTCTATCCATGGTTCCGCATAGCCGTCAAGAATAAGCATCCCATTGCATTTTATATGGGCTTTTGCCTCTACTATGTCTAAGACTTCTATCCTGTATTCAATTAACGGTTCATTTTCATAAATATAAAAGGAATCTTCACGCTCTTCGCTTTCCTCAACTGTCTTTACTGAAAATGTAGCTCCCGCCAATTCCTTTACAGTGCTCTTATCCGTATCTATCGGATTAATACATATGGAAGGAGAAATCTCATTTCCCTCAAAATCCTCGGGCTTAAACCCAATGTCTACAGCCCACGAGGCTCTTTCCTCTTGGTCTGCTTTAAAGAACATGAGGCAGCTTCTTCTGTCTCCCCAATCCTCTTGAAATATAAAATCTTTTATTTTTAACATCTTGTGCTCCCCTACAAACTGGGATTTATATTTTACTTACAAAATAGTATGAAAAACTATACGAATAA
>CAUSIX010000127.1:0-5343 GCA_963531555.1 uncultured Oribacterium sp. | reverse complement strand
CAATCGATTCTTCTCATCTAAAATTTTTTGCACACAATAGCTCAACTGATGAAGAGAGGTGGGATAAGGGTAATCCGGTGCCAACGCATAATCCACGGAAATAATCTGAAATCCCGCTCTTAACCATTTTAAAAAATAGGGGCTCTCCCATACAACATCTTTTGTTCCGGAAACAAAGCCTCCTCCATGTACATAGATGATGGTCCCAAGCTTTTTTTTCGCTTCCGGAATAAGGTAGGCGTCATAATAATGATTCGGAAAGGAGGATGGATAGGAAAGATTTTTATAACAAATAAACTCATGAAAGCTTTCCTTCTTCTCCCCCGATTGAATATACGGCAGCGCTATCGCCGGTTTATCCGTCCTTGTTCCATTTGCCAAAGAATTTCCTGCGCCGATAAAGTAAACTGCAAAGAAAAGAAGAGAGGAAAAAAAGCACATCCGAAGAAAGGAAACTCTCTCTTTCCTTCCTTTCCTCTGTGCTTTTTCCCTCTTGAATATTTCCATGTCCGCTTAAATTCTTTCTAGTCCTTCGTGCCGTTTTGCCGGCGTATTGCTTTCCGCCTGTCCTGTATATAGCAATTTCTACATATTCGGTGTATAGCAATATGCTTTCTACTACATTTCGACCATACTAGCAAAAGAATAAATGCATTGCAAGGAAAATAAATTAATACAATTCATATCGTTAATCCGCGATCTACCACAAGAAAATCTCTAGTTTTTTGTTTCCGTCTGACTATTCTTCCCCAAAGTGACGCTTACGGTCTTTTCTTCATATTTCCCTTTTCCGGAAAGCCTCTGCACGGTGACCTCTACCTTTTCCCCTGCCTTATAGCGGGAAAGCAAGCCGGACAGTTCCTCCAAACTGGAAACAGATTGTCCGTCGAATTTTGTGATAATATCCTTCTCCTGTAAAGCTTTGTTGTCCGCTCCTGCCTGATCAAGAATCTTAAAGACATAAATTCCTTCCGGCATATTGTAGGCTTCCGCTATACTGCTGTCCACGGTCTTTCCCTGGATACCGATCACACCTTTTTCTTCCGCACTGACCTTCTCCCTGGTCTTCTTCTGGGACAAACCGTCTACAATCGACTTCACCTTCTTAGACGGAATCGAATACCCCATTCCTTCCACCGTGGTATCGGAATACTTCGCTACATTGATGCCGATCAATTCTCCCTGCATATTCAGCAGCGCTCCGCCGGAATTTCCGGGATTGATTGCCGCATCCGTCTGTAGAAGGCCTGCCTCTTTTCCCTCTTTTGTACTGACATCCCTGTTCTTTGCGGAAATGATACCGGTTGTGACGGACTGCCCGTATCCGAGAGCATTTCCGATAGCAACAACCTGATCGCCGACATTGATACTGTCCGAATCTCCGAATTTCGCATAACTGATGCTCTTCTTAGTCTCTTCGGATAAAGAAGAAAGCGGAATGGATACAACGGCAAGATCCGCATCGCTGTCTGTCCCCTTTATTTCCGCGTCATAAGACTTTCCGTCCACAAACTGTACGGACAAGGCACTGGAATCGGCAACCACGTGATTGTTTGTCACAATCAGAAGCTCCGTATCATTCTTTCCGATAATCACACCGGAACCGCTCGCAGCGGCTTCCTGTTGCCCGCTTTCTCCGAAAATATTGTAGCCATACTGCTGATAACGAATCGTATTCGTGATGGAGACGACTTCCGGCATGGCTTCTTTTACAATTCCGGAGACCGTTTCCGAAGTCTCCGTACTCTCTTTGCCGTTTGCCGTCTTCTGTACCCCGCTGCTCTTCTCTTCAGCCTTAGAACTATTCTGCCGGTCTGAAACTCCCGCATCAGACGATGTCTTTCCGGAATCCGCCGTTTCGGAAAGGACTTCATTTCGATACTGATTGGATAGAACATTGACTCCCACCATGGTTCCTCCGGATACCGCACCAAAAACCATTGCGGATAAAACAAGCCCTGCAAATTTTCTCCCTCTGTTCATTTTTCTTTCCTCCTCTATATCCACTTTTTGATTGAAGCCTCTACTTCTAAGACGCTCCTTCTTTTCTTTCTCAACTTAACGAGTGCTATAGTAGGGAAAAAATATGTTTTAAAAATGGCAAAAGCGTGAAGATACTGTGTCTTCGCGCTTTTTTGAGGAAATATTGTTATATTTCCAAAATAGTCGCTTCGTAACCGGAAAGGGTAATCTTTCGTCCCGTAATCCGCGGCTCCGCATTGGAAAGGACAAGCTTTTTTACCGGAGCGGGAAGCTCGAGCTCCCGTTCTTCTTTTCGGTAGTTTCCGAGAATGAGGAGGGTTTTCTCCCCTTTTCTATAGAACGCCATCAGGCGATCTTCATCCGCCATAAAGGGAACAAAGTCTCCATAAACCACTGTCTCTTTATATTCCGGGTTCTTCCTTAATGCGGTCAGTTTCTTATAGTAGCTTAAAACGGATTCGGGGTCTTTCTCCTGCTCTGCTACATTGATCTTTTTGTAATTCGGGTTTAGCGGAAGCCAAGGCGTTCCTGTCGTAAAGCCTGCATTCTTACTGCTGTCCCATTGTACCGGTGTACGTGCATTGTCTCTGGAATAGCGGTTCACAATTCGGAGTGCTTCCTCTTCCGAGAAACCTTCCCGAAGACAGACTTCGTATTCATCCAGAGTGCTGATGTCATCCACTTCCCGAATGGACGTGAGAACCACATTTTCCATGCCGATTTCCTGCCCCTGATAGATAAAGGGAAGTCCTCTTTGCAGCATCTGCATCGTAGCAAGGAACTTCTTTGCCTTCTCGGATAAATCTTCCTTCGGAATATAGAAGCTCACGCCTCTCGGTTCATCATGATTCTCAATAATCGTAGAGATAAATCCCACGGGGTTTACGAGTTTCTGCGTCAGAAAGCAAGCATCCCGATACATATTCGGGGTCACGATACCGGCATCATACCAGCCAAGTTCCGAACGGGCGCTGGAATGCGCACGAAAATCAAACATCGAGGAAAAATAGCCGTTTTCTCCGATAAACTCCGGAATCTGCGCTTCCGTTTCATTAAAAACTTCTCCAACGGAAAAGGCATGGTGCGGCTTAAAACAACGATCTCGCATTTCTCCGAGAAAATCACCGATTCCCTCCGCTTCCGTAATCATTCTTGTACAATTGCTCATTCCGTCATCCCGATCCACCGGAAAATCATGTCCGCGAAGCGGGAAAACTTTCTTAATGTTCAGAATAGCATCGATACGGAAGCCGGCTATGCCCTTGTCCAGCCACCAGTTAATCATCTTATAGATTTCTTCTCTGAGTTCCGGATTCTCCCAATTTAAGTCCGGCTGCTTCTTGTGGAAAAGATGCAGATAGTAGGTGTTCTCCGTTCCTTCCACCTTTTCCCAAACCGATCCGCCGAAATAGGAACGCCAGTTGTTCGGCTCGTGCCCGTCTACTCCCTCTTCAAAGTAAAAATACTTGGCGAAAGATCCCTTCGGATCCGCTACCGCCTTCCGAAACCACTCATGCTCATCACTGCAATGGTTTACCACAAGGTCCAGGAGAATATACATATCCCTCTTCTTCGCCTCGGAAATCAGCTCCTCCATGTCTTCATTGGAGCCGAATCGCGGATCAATCTTGTAGTAATCGGCAATATCATAGCCCTGGTCGGCAAGAGGGGAAAGAAAGCAGGGAGAAATCCAGATGATATCGATTCCGAGTTCCTTCAAATAATCGAGTTTTTCAATAATTCCCTTGATGTCTCCAATTCCATTCCCCTTTGTATCCTTAAAACTCTTCGGATAAATCTGATAAGCGACCTTCTCCTGCCACCACTCTTTTTTCATTCCTTCACTCTTTCTACTATACAGAAACCGTTGATTCCCTTCTCACACTAACGGTTCATCCTATACAAAGTTCCTTATTCTACTGCTAAAACATAAGCCTCATACGGTGCAAGCTTCCCGGCACGCACATCTCTATCCGGCATATTCTGAATCAACACTTGTCCGTTCTGAAACTCTGCGGGAGGCGTATACTCTCTTTCTTTTTCCGAAACATTACATACACAGAGGAGCACTTTTCCGTCCAGATGTCTTTCATAAATAAAGAGATCCGGATCCTCCTCCTCCAAAAGGCGGAAGTCGCCATAAACAATCAAATCAGAGTGATGCCGAAGAGAAATCAATTTCTGATAATAATGGAAAACGGAATCCGCTCTCGCAAGTTCTTCCTTCGCATTCACTTTCTTATAGTTGGGATTCACTTTGATCCAAGGGGTCGCGCTTGTAAATCCGGCATTCTCGGAATCATCCCACTGCATCGGTGTACGTGCATTGTCCCTGCTCTTAAAAGCTATCATCGGGAAAAGCTCCTCCGGATCCAAATGGGCTTTCTCAGTCAGTTCGTGGAAAGCATTGATACTCTCGAGATCCCGGAACTCCGACAAGTCCTGAAACGGATAATTGCTCATGCCGAGTTCTTCTCCCTGATATACATAAGGCGTTCCCTGCATCATGTGAAGGAAGGTGGCAATACACTTTGCCGAACGCTCCCTGTATAAATCACTGTCATTTCCGAGACGGGAAACAATACGCGGCTGGTCATGGTTACAGAAGAAAATACTGTTCCATCCAACCTCATATAGACCGTTCTGCCACTTCGTAAGATTCTTCTTCAAAGAAACAAGGGACATCTTCTCCGTATTCCACTTAAAGCCATATTTCGGATTGTCATCCAAGCTGACATGCTCAAACTGGAAAACCATGTTCAGCTCTGTTCCGTCGGAATTGGCATATTTCTTTGCCTCCTCCAGGGTGACACCTGCGGTTTCTCCTACCGTAATTAAATCATAATGGGAAAGCACTTCCCGGTTCATCTCTTTCAGATACGCATGGACGTGCGGCCCGTTTGCGCAAACCTGTCCTGCATCCCCATAGATGGCACCGGTCGGAATCGGCTGATTCGGCAGTCCTTCCGGCTTCGAAATCAGGGAAATCACATCCATACGGAAACCGTCGATTCCCTTCTCACAACAACGGTTCATCATATCGAAAACTTCTTTCTGCACTCTCTCATTTTCCCAATTCAAATCCGGCTGCTTCTTCGAAAAAAGATGCAAATAAAACTCCCCTGTCTCTTCCGAGAATCCCCAGGCAGGGCCGGAGAAGAAGGAGCCCCAGTTGTTCGGCGGAAGGAACTTCTCTCCCTTATACTCCACTACATCGGAAGCAAAGTGCTTCTGCTCTTCGGGGGAAACTTCACTAAGCTTTCTTCCCTTCTTCCAGATATAGTAATCCCGCTTCTCATTTTCCGCATTTTTCCGGGACTCGAGGAACCACGCGTGCTCATCACTCGTGTGATTCACCAC
>CAUSIX010000126.1:0-5344 GCA_963531555.1 uncultured Oribacterium sp. | reverse complement strand
GCCGATATTGCAAAAAGATACCATGATGAAGACGATATCGTTCTTATTCACGATGCCATCCGTCCATTGGTCAGCCAAGATATTATCTCCGATAATATTCGTGTCTGCCGAGAGTACGGAAATGCTATCACGGTGATTCCCTGTACCGCAGTCATGCTTAAAACCATGGACGGGCTCACCTCTTCCGATCAGGTTCCCAGAGATTACCTGAAAATCACACAAACACCGCAAACCTTCTTCTTGAAAGAAATTTTGGAGGTGCATAAGGAGGCAATCGAAAAGGGAATTGACGATTCTATCGCTTCCTGTTCTCTTTATGTGGAGTTGGGAAGAAAGCTCTACCACTCTATCGGCTCGGAAAAAAATATTAAATTAACCACCTCGGAAGATATTGAAATCTTTACCGCCTTACTTTCCGTAGAAAGACCGGAGTGGCTTAGAAAATAATTTTTCGCTTTCCCTTCCACTATAACAAGAAATTGTTGTTCTATGCTTTTTCTCCGAAAGAAAACAGAGGTCAATTATGCGTATTGCACTCGGAAGTGACCGAAACGGTCTGGATTATAAAAAAAGAATTATTGCCCACCTAAAGGAACTCGGGCATGAAACAATCGATGTAGGGACGGAAAAAAATGTCCCCTGTGATACTCCTGTCTTTGCCGCAAAAGCGGCAAAACTTGTCGCCTCGGGAGACTGCCGATACGGTATCCTCCTCTGCGCTACGGGAACAGGTATGGTTATGGCAGCCAATAAGATTAAAGGGATTCTCTGCGGTCTCGGCTATGCCGACCTTGTTACGGAATATATGCGAAAGCACAACGATGCCAATATGATTGCCTTCGGACAAAAGCACATGGGCTATGAAGATGTGGAGCACAGAGTGGATATCTTCCTAAGCACAGACTTTGTAGGGGGGCATCATGCTCCCAGAGTACAACAGGTTCGTGATTTGGAAGAAGGAAAAGAGATTCGACAAACTCCCATTATGAACCCTGATTGGAGATAAACATGATATTGGAAAATATAAATGGTCCGGAAGATCTGAAAGCATTGCACAGCGGGGAACTAAAAACGCTTTCCGCGGAAATCAGAGACTGCCTTATTCGAAAAATAAGTAAATGCGGCGGACACTTAGGCTCTAATCTCGGCATGGTGGAAATCACGGTGGCTTTGCACAAGGTGTTTCACTCTCCTGTCGATAAAATTCTCTTTGATGTATCGCATCAGTGCTATACGCATAAAATCCTGTGTGGTAGAAAAGAGGCTTTTCTGAAAGAGGAACATTACGGGGATGTTTCCGGATACAGTAATCCTTCGGAAAGTGCACACGACTTCTTTCCTATGGGACACACCTCAACGGCAATCAGTCTCGCCTTAGGTATGGCTAAGATGAGAGATTTAAAAGGCGGGAAGGAACATATCATTGCCATAATCGGGGATGCCTCCTTAGACGGCGGAGAAGCCTTTGAAGCTTTAAACTATGTGGCAGAGCTGGAAGGACCGGTTATTATTGTCGTAAATGACAATGATATGTCCATTCCCGAAAACTATGGCGGACTGCATAAGCTGTTAAACCGGCTAAAAAAAGAAAAAGGCAAGGTAGAAAACAACTTTTTCCGCTCCCTTGGCCTCGAATATGTCCTCGTGCAAGACGGCCATGACATAGAAGCTCTTATTGCAGCCTTTACTTCCGCAAAGGAAAGCGGAAAATCCGTCGTCGTGCACTGCTGTACCAAAAAGGGGAAGGGATATTTTTTTGCAGAAAACGACAGAGAAAAATGGCATTACGTAAAGCCCTTCGATAGGGAAAGCGGAACATTTCTATTTTCCGTTCCGAAAGAAAACTATGGTTCTCTTATCGCCGAACATCTCTTAAATAAGATGAAAAAAGATAAGAAAATCGTGGTAGTAGCGGCTTCCACTCCGCTTTGCATAGGTTTTAACGCAGAAAATCGTGCGAAAGCCGGAAAGCAATATATTGATGTCGGAATCGCAGAGCAAAATGCGGTGACCATGACTGCCGCCATTGCTAAAGCCGGAGGAAAACCCGTTTTTGCGACAAACAGTACCTTTTATCAGAGAGCCTATGACCAGATAGAGCAGGAGATGTGCCTCGGAAAATGCCCGGCCACCCTGCTGTTAAGCCATGCCTCCGTATGGGGACATACCAATGACAGTCATGCCGGGCTATATGATATTGCGCTGCTCTCTACCATTCCGAATCTCACCTATCTTGCACCGACAAATCTTGAAGAGTACCTTGCGATGCTGGATTGGAGTATAGAGCAAAATGAAAAGACCGTAGCGATCCGCATTCCCTGGACTAAGGTATTCCATGCGGAAAGAGCTGTAAGAAAAGACTATTCCTCTGTAAAATACCATGTCGAAAAAAAAGGAAAAACCGTAGCCCTTCTTGCACTCGGAAGCTTCTTCCACATCGGTATGCAGGTCTGTGAGGAGCTCGCAAAACAAGGCATCGAAGCAACCCTGATTAATCCGCTTTTTATCAACGAAATCGATGTTTCTCTTTTGGACGAGCTGAAACCTGATCATAAACTTGTTGTCACTTTAGAGGATGCCCTCCTTCACGGAGGCTTTGGAAGCAGAATCGCACAATACTACAGTATGCATAGCATGAAAGTCATGAATAAGGGGTTTTACAAGCCGGTTCCCACAACTTATGTTGCGGATGATTTTATGCGGGAAAACCGTCTGCTTCCCGAGCAGATTACGGAAGATATTGTAAAAATGTTTACATTATAGCGCTCATTACAGTATAGTTTACAGAAGAGGGAGAACACATGAAGCTGTCAAGGATAGAACGGGAAGAGCTTGAGAAATACATTACAGAGAATCACTTTGATGAAGCCTTAAAAGGGAAAACTTTCCTTATTACCGGTGCTAAAGGGCTTATAGGAACAGCCATCACAAAGTGGATTCTACTGCAAAACGAACTTAAAGCATGCGATACCATGCTTTATGCCTCTACCAGAAATCCGGAGGAAATACCGGATTATATCGAAAAAGAAGACAAAATTCGTTATATTCCGCATGGAAGAGAAGCGGAATTTTGTCCTTCCGTAGACTTCATTCTGCACGCGGCGTCCCCGGTCAGAAATCAAATTCATATGCAATACCCCATGGAAACCTTTCGCACCAATGTAGACGGCATGGAAAGAATGCTGGAGCTTTGCAGTCGAAATAAAGATTGTATTCTTCTCTTTTTTTCCTCGGAAGAGGTCTACGGGGCACCCTCGGACAGTTCTCCCGTGGTTACGGAGGAGACAGTAGCCGCGATTGACAGCTTGAACTTACGGAGCTGTTATCCTCTGGCTAAAAAGGCCTGTGAGTTTTTGGCCTATTCTGCCGCTAAAGAATATCATTTAAAGTGCAGAATACTGCGTCTCTCCGTTACACAAGGACTCTATCAGCCCTATGAGGAAACAAGAGTATCCAGCGAAATTTTACGATGTATCCTGGAAAATAAAAACCTTCATATGAAATCGGACGGTCTAAGCAAAAAATGTATGCTTTACACCCTTGATGCCGTAACAGCGAGCTTTACCGTCTTATTAAAGGGAGAAGACGGGGAAGCCTATAACGCAACAAACCAAAAGACCTTCTTAAGCATACGGGATCTTGCGGAAAGGCTCTTCCAAAGCTTTAATCCGAAATTAAAAATCATTTATGAAAATACCGTAAACAAATCCGACGGGTTTCTTCCCCATAGGAGGATAGTACTGGACTGTAGAAAGCTGGAAGCCTTAGGGTGGAGAGCGAAAGCGGATCTGGAGCACATCTATCGAGTGGATTTGGATCGCTTCACGAAAAAAAGGAATGGAGAGAATAGCTCTAAAGAATAGAAAAGAAAGGAAGTCTGTGAGAAAGATGCAGAAGGAAGAAAATCGTCTTTATTTTAACTCGGATTACTTGTCCGGATGTCACGAAATGATTTTGCAGAGATTGATTGAAACAAACCGTGTAAATGCCCCGGGGTATGGTGCGGATGACTTTACCCTATCCGCCAAAAAAAAGATTCTAGAAGCATGCAAACTTAAAGATGGGGATGTCTATTTTTTAGTGGGAGGCACGCAGACGAACGATACAATCATTTCCACTATGCTTAAGTCCTATGAAGGCGTAATTTCCGCCGACACAGGGCATATTGCTACGCATGAAGCGGGAATCATCGAAGTCCACGGGCACAAAGTTCTGGCTCTGCCGCACAAGGAAGGAAAGATTTCCTCTGCGCAAATTCGGGATTACATGGTGCATTTTCATGCAGACGGAAACCATTCCCATATGGTACAACCACGCCTCGTTTACCTCTCCCAGCCTACAGAATTTGGCACCCTCTATACTTTACAAGAACTGAAAGACATTCGATCCCTCTGTAACGAATATGCACTTTCTCTCTATATCGACGGAGCGAGACTTGCTTATGCCCTGGCCTGTCCGGAAAATGATGTGACTCTTCCGGATCTTGCAAGACTCTCCGATGCCTTTTATATCGGCGGCACCAAGTGCGGAGCACTCTTCGGAGAAGCGGTAGTGCTTCCGGAAAAAGGAAAATTTCCCTTTTTCCCTACAGTGATTAAGCAGCACGGCGCTCTTCTGGCTAAGGGAAAAGCTCTCGGTGTACAATTTGAAACACTTTTTAGCCATGACTTATACTATAAAATCGGAAAACACGGTATCGAAATGGCGGAGAAAATACGCAGCGCTTTAAAAAAGAAAGGCATCCCTCTTGCCATAAACTCTCCCACTAACCAGATTTTTATTCTTGTAGAAAAGAAAGAAGCGGAAAGAATCGGAAAAGAAGTGGAACTTGCGCACTGGGATGACCCTGATGAAAAACACTCCATTCTTAGAATCTGTACCGGCTGGTCTACCGAAGAAAGTGATGTAGAAAAGCTGCTGAATATCCTATAAGCCAAAAGACTATCCGCCCTACAGCCTTGATTTACAGATGTGTAGGGCGATTTTATCAATACATTTTGTCCTATAAACGAGATATCGCACGCTTTGCGCACGATACTCGTTATGAACAAAAAAAGAGGCACTGCGTCCCTACCTAACGCAATGCCTCTTCTTGGTTTTTTACTGGTTAAATCTCTACTACAGAAAATTATCTCAGTAACTGTAATACTCCCTGCGGTGTCTGGTTAGCCTGTGCAAGCATAGACTGTGCAGCCTGGTTAAGGATATTGTTCTTTGTAAATGCTGCAATTTCCTTAGCCATATCGGTATCACGGATTCTGGACTCAGCAGCAGTCATGTTCTCAGAGGTAACCTTCAAGTTGTTGATGGTGTGCTCTAAGCGGTTCTGTGCTGCTCCAAGGTC
>CAUSIX010000125.1:0-5351 GCA_963531555.1 uncultured Oribacterium sp. | reverse complement strand
ACACTGCTTTATGCAGTGAAACTGAAACGAAAGGATAAACGAGTAAAAGAATATCTTTACGGAAATGAAATTCCCGTGGATAAAGCAGAGCTTCTCCCGCTTATCTCAAAAAATAAAGAGGAAAAATCGGGGCTCGGAATTCTTTATTGTGATGGAATAGCTTTGGGATTCGGTTATTTCAGAAATGGGAGATTACGGAATTTTTATCCTAAGGGGTTACGTTTTCGAAACTGAGAAAGGTTTATAGAGACCATAGAAATTAAAAGGAGCTTAAATCCCTTGAACTGAAGTACTCAATCGTATAAAATACGAAAGAATATGATTTGATTCATATAGAAATGGAGGAGAATTATGGATTCTAAGGCAAGAAGCCGTATTGAGGCATTGCTGGACGCGCAAAGCTTTGTGGAAATCGGTGCTTTAGTGAAAAGTAGAAGCACGGACTTTATACGGGAAGCGGAGAGAGAAGCATCGGACGGTGTTATCTGCGGCTATGGAAGTATTTCCGGAAAGCCGGTTTATATTTATTCCCAAAACAGAGATGTGCTGTCCGGTTCAATTGGGGAAATGCATGGGAGAAAGATTGCCCATCTTTATGATATGGCAATCAAAATGGGAGCGCCGGTGGTGGAACTTTTGGATTCTGCCGGGGTACGTTTGGAAGAGGCAACGGACGGGCTCTATGCACTGTCTAAAATATATAAGAAGAAGGCACAGGCCAAGGGTCTGATTCCTTTGTATACCGTAGTATACGGGCAAGCCGGCGGGGGAATGGCAGTTCTTTCCTCTCTTTCCGATTTTTGTTTTATGGAGATAAAGGAAGGAAGACTTTTTGTGAATGCCCCCGATGCGGTAAAGGGAAATAAGGATGCGGTTTTTGCAGAAGGAAAAGCGCAAGAAGAAGCCGGGAATATTGATTTCTGCGGTACGGAAGAAGAGATTGTGAAGGAGCTGCAAAAGGCCTTTTCGTTTCTTCCGGCCAACAATGAGGATGCAGCCTATAGTGAGGATGCAGAGGACAATTTAAACCGTGCGGTAGACGGTTTCTTTGCCTTAAAGGGAAGAGAAGCATTGACTGTTCTTTCCGATGAGGGAGAAATTTTTGAAGCGAAGAGAGCTTACGGAGAAGAAGCAATTACCGCGTTTATCCGACTGAACGGTCAGACTGTTGGCGGTATAGCTACAAACGGAGGAAACTTACACTGGAAGGATATTGCCAAGATGAATCGCTTTATCCGTTTCTGTAATACTTATTCCTTACCGATTTTGACAATCTGCGATACGTTAGGGTTTGAGAATTGCCTATGTAATGAAAAGCATTTGGAAAAAGAAATGGCAGACTTTTTATCCGCATATGGAAATGCATCCGTACCCATGGTCACTGTAGTGAAGAAGGCTATAGGTTCTGCAGGGGCTTGCATGGGAAGTAAGGGGATCGGAGCGGACTTGGTATTTGCCTATCCGGAGTCGGAAATTTCCGTTATGGATCCGAAACTTGCCGCAAATATCTTGTATCCCGAAGATTCTTTGGAGGAAAGAGAAGCCAAGACGAAGATGTATTTAGACGAAAAAGCTTCAGCACAGAGTGCTGCTTCTCGAGGCTATATTGATGCTCTTATATTCCCGGAGGAAACAAGACAAAGAGTGATTTCCGCCTTGGATATGCTCTACGGTAAAGCTGACTTTGATTTTCATAAAAAGTTCGGAAGCATTTAAATGGAGGAAGTATGAAGAAAATAAAGCGAATCTTTATTCTCCTTACTGTTCTTCTTTTCTCCGTTTTTCTTCTGTCCTGTTCTAAAAAAGAAGAGGAAAGCACTTCGCTTTCTGCAGAAGAAAAGTCCGGTCTGGAAGAAGTGATTAAGAATTATTTCCAACAGATTGAGTCACAGGATGATAAGCAGCTGGAAGACAGCATAAACAATGCCTATAAGGCTAAGGAAGAATTGTTCTATAATGCCTTATCCAACTATAAAAACAGTAAAAAAGATTTAGGGGAATTTAAAGAAATTGAAGAAGTGGATGTAAAAAAAGAAGGAAATACTTATGTGGTTGATCTTCATGCAAAATATGCAAAGAGAGAATTGATTTTTCATGCCGCTTTGCACGATGACTATTCCGGATTTAGTGAACTGAGTTTCAATCCCGTTTACAGTCTTTCCGAAAAACTTTTCGCCGCTTTACAAAATATGATTGTCGGTATGGGAACCGTTTTTGCGGTTTTAATCTTTATTGCCTGGATTATCAGCCTCTTCGTTCATGTACACAGATGGGAAGTAAGACAGGCGGAAAAGAAGAAGGAAAGAGCGGTAAAGAGCAGTCCTGTAAGTTCGGAAAACAAGGGCTCCGATTTGGAGAAGCCGGTGCTTCCGGTTTTGGAAAAAGAAGAGGGAATTTCGGAAGAGATTTTGTCCGTGATTCTTATGGCTGCGGTAAAGGCCTATGAAGAGGATCATAGGAAGAAGAATCCTTACAGCGATGCTCGTACCTTGGAAAATGGTTTATTTGTGCGTTCAATTAGAAGAAGGAAGTAGAGGTTAAGAATGAAAGAATATACAATTACTGTGAACGGTGTAGCTTATGATGTAACGGTGGATGAGAAGGGAAATGGCGGCACTTCCGCAGCTCCTGCTGCTCCCGCAGCAAAAGCCGCAGCACCCGCTGCAACTCCGGTTCCGGCACAGAAGGCACCTCAAGCAGGCAATATTTCCGTTACGGCTCCCATGCCGGGAAAGGTTCTTGCTGTGAAAGTTAAAGTGGGAGACAGTGTTACGAGTGGTGCCCCGGTTCTTGTTTTGGAAGCCATGAAGATGGAAAATGACATTGTGGCACCTAAGGACGGTAAGGTTGTTGCCGTTAATGTTAAGGCGGGAGACAGCGTAGAGTCTGGAGCGGTACTGGTAAGTTTGGAAGGCTAGAACTTAGGAGGATGATTTCATGAATATAGTAGAGACCTTTTTAAATCTACTAGAACAAACCGCATTCTTCAGTTTGAGCTACGGAAACTATCTGATGATTTGCATTGCCCTGATTTTTTTATACTTAGGGATTGCAAAAGGCTTCGAGCCGCTTCTCATGGTTCCCATTGCTTTCGGAATGCTTTTAGTAAATATCTATCCGGACATTATGCTTAGTCCGGAAAAATCAATAAACGGTACAGGAGGACTGCTTTGGTATTTCTTCCGTTTGGATGAGTGGACGATTTTTCCTTCTCTGATTTTCCTCGGCGTAGGAGCACAGACGGATTTCTACCCTCTTATTGCAAACCCGATCAGCTTCCTTCTCGGAGCGGCTGCACAATTCGGCATTTATGCGGCATACTTCTTTGCCATTTTTATGGGCTTTAACGGTGCTGCTGCTGCGGCAATTTCCATTATCGGAGGCGCGGACGGCCCGACTTCCATTTTCCTCTGCAACAAGCTTGGACAAACGGCACTGCTGGGACCGATTGCGGTTGCGGCGTACAGCTATATGTCTCTTGTGCCGATTATTCAGCCGCCCATTATGCGTGCTCTCACTACTAAGGAGGAGAGAATGTGCAAGATGGAGCAGCTTCGTCCGGTTTCCAAGCTGGAAAGAATTCTCTTCCCCATTGTTGTCACTGTTGTGGTTTGCCTCTTACTGCCGACCACGGCACCTCTTGTAGGAATGCTGATGCTCGGAAACCTTTTTAAGGAGTCGGGAGTAGTGAGACAGTTAACCGAAACGGCAGCGAATGCGATGATGTATATCGTAGTTATCTTACTGGGAACGTCTGTTGGAGCCACCACTTCTGCGGAAGCTTTCCTGAATTTGGATACCTTGAAAATTGTACTTCTCGGTCTGATTGCCTTTGCTTTCGGTACAGCCGCCGGTGTTTTACTTGGAAAAGTGATGTATTACTTGTCCGGCAAGAAGATCAATCCGTTAATCGGTTCTGCCGGAGTTTCCGCAGTACCGATGGCAGCCAGAGTTTCGCAGAAGGTGGGGGCGGAGTCCGACCCGACCAATTTCCTGCTTATGCATGCCATGGGACCAAATGTAGCGGGAGTAATCGGAACCGCAGTTGCGGCAGGCATGTTTATGGCTGTTTTTGGGGTAAAATAAGAAAGGGGAATTTATGGCTAAAGTTAAAATCACGGAAACGGTGCTAAGAGATGAGCATCAGTCCTTAATTGCCACCAGAATGCCCAGTGAGCTGATGGAGCCGATACTGGATCAGATGGATGAAGTAGGATATCATGCGGTAGAGTGCTGGGGAGGAGCAACCTTTGATGCTTGTCTTCGTTTCTTAAAAGAAGACCCCTGGGAGCGACTCAGAATGCTCAAGAGACATTTTAAGAATACAAAGTTGCAGATGCTTTTTAGAGGGCAGAATATCTTAGGCTATAATCATTATGCGGATGATGTGGTCGAGTATTTCGTAGAGAAGTCGATTGCAAACGGCATCGATATTATTCGTATCTTTGACTGCCTAAACGATATTCGTAATTTGGAAACGGCGGTAAAAGCCTGTAATAAAGAGGGGGGACACGCGCAGATTGCCCTTTGCTATACTTTGGGGGATGCCTATACCCTAGAGTATTGGGAAAATCTGGCAAGAGAAGTGGAAAATCTCGGCGCGGATTCTCTCTGTATTAAAGATATGGCGGGATTACTTCTTCCCAATCAGGCCACAGAGCTTGTTGAGGCTTTAAAGAAGGGAACCAAGCTTCCTATTGAAATGCATACGCACTACACCACCGGAATGGCTTCCATGACCTATTTAAAGGCTATTGAGGTGGGTGCCGATATCATTGATACGGCATCAACTCCCTTTTCTATGGGAACCTCTCAGCCGTCCACGGACGTCATGGTTGCCGCTTTACAGGGAACGGAATATGATACCGGATTGGATCTTGATAAGCTGATTGCGATTTCCAATTATTTTCAGCCGTACAGAGAGGAGTGCATTAAGTCAGGGCTTCTTTCCACAAAGGTTCTCGGCGTAGATGTCAAGGCTCTGAAGTACCAGGTACCGGGCGGAATGCTCTCGAACCTCATTTCTCAGCTTCATCAGGCAGGAAAAGATGATAAACTGCAGGAAGTGCTGGAAGAAGTGCCCAGAGTGAGAAAGGATTTCGGAGAACCTCCTCTCGTTACGCCGTCTTCTCAGATTGTGGGAACGCAGGCGGTGATGAATGTGATTAGCGGAGAGCGCTACAAGATGGTGCCGAAGGAGTCTTACAAGCTTGTAGCCGGAGAATTCGGAAAAACGGTAAAGCCGATGAATCCGGAAGTGGTAGAGAAGATTCTAAAGGGAGAGAAGCAGATGACGGATCGTCCTGCAGATCATATTGCACCGCAGCTTAAGAAGTTTGAAGAAGAGGCTA
>CAUSIX010000124.1:0-5361 GCA_963531555.1 uncultured Oribacterium sp. | reverse complement strand
CTAGGTGCCGATTTTGAAAACAGAATGTTTTTCGCATCGGATTATTTCCCCATCATGTATGAAAAGGCAGTTTTCCTGATCAAGAAAGGAAAGGCTTTTGTAGACGATTTAACTGCGGAGGAAATTCGTGAGTACCGCGGAGATTACAATACCCCCGGTAAAGAGAGTCCCTGTAGAAATCGCTCTATAGAAGAGAATCTTCGGCTTTTTACGGAAATGAAGGAAGGAAAATATCAGGACGGTGAGAAGACGCTGCGTGCAAAGATTGATATGGCAAGCCCCAATATCAACATGCGTGACCCGATACTTTACCGCGTGTCTCATATGAGCCATCATAATACCGGGGATGAGTGGTGTATTTATCCTATGTATGATTTTGCCCATCCTATCGAAGATGCCGTAGAGGGAATTAGCCATTCTCTTTGTACTTTGGAGTTTGAAGACCATAGACCGCTCTATGACTGGGTGGTAAAAGAGTGTGAGTTTCCTTTTCCGCCGAGACAGATTGAGTTCGCAAAGCTTTATCTTACCAATGTGGTAACGGGAAAGCGTTATATTAAGAAACTTGTGGAGGACAAGATTGTGGACGGTTGGGATGATCCCAGACTGGTTACAATTGCCGCCTTAAGAAGAAGAGGATATACAAAGGAAAGTTTGGCACAGTTTGTGAAACTTTCCGGTATTTCCAAGGCCCAGTCTTCCTCTGACTATTCTCTTTTAGAGTATTGTATCCGTGAAGATTTGAAGCTGAAGAAACCGCGCTACATGGCAATTCTTGATCCGATTAAGGTCATCATTGACAACTACGAAGGCGAGGGAGAAATCCTTACTATTCCGAATAATCTGGAGAATGAGGCGCTGGGAGAGAGAGAGGTTCATTTTTCCAAAGAACTTTATATTGAAAGAGATGACTTCATGCCAGATCCGCCGAAGAAGTATAAAAGACTTACCATGGAGAATGAAGTTCGTCTTATGGGAGCTTACTTTGTGAAGGCGGTCTCCTATGAATGTGATGAAGAAGGAAGGGTTACGCTTGTACATTGCACTTATGATCCGCAAACAAAATCAGGCTCCGGATTTACGGAAAGAAAAGCGAAGGGAACGATTCATTGGGTGGATGCCAAAACGGCCTTTACTGCGGAAGTTAGACTTTACGAACAGCTGATTGATGAGGAAAAAGGAAAGTTGAATGAAGACGGAAGTCTTAATTTCAACCCGAATTCTCTTACGGTTAAGGATTGCTATCTGGAGAAAATCTTGGAATCGGCTGAGCCTCTGGAAAGTTTCCAGTTTGTAAGGAACGGATATTTTTGTGTGGATTGTAAGGATTCAACGGAAGGGCATCCTATTTTTAACAGAATTGTATCATTGAAGTCCAGTTTCAAAATCAAGTAAAATTCATTACGGGATAAAGGATAAGGAGGTATTCCATGGCTAAAAAATTTGGTTCTTTTATGTTTTTGGCAGCGCTTACAGGAGCAGTTGCGGGTGTGATTTCCTATTTGTATAAGTATCAGAAGTTTTCCGAGGCGGTGGACCGAGACTTTACCGATGTGGTGGATTCTGCCATAGAGGTAAAGGACTCCGCTAAACGATCCTATACGATTTTAAAGGATTCCCGAACAAAGGAAGATTTTAAAGCTGTTGCCAAGGATCTGGGCTATGCGGCAAAAAACCTAGCTATAGATACGAAAAATCTGGCTGTAGATGCAGGAAAGGATGCCTATAAAGCGGTTCGTACGGCGTGGGATAAGAAAAAAACGGATTTTGCAGACGAGTCGGACAGTGAAGACGTGGATGTAGAATTTTACTACGATGATGATTTGGAAAATAAAGATAGTAAAGGCGGCAGTGAAGAAAAGGAAATGGATACGGAAGAGGCAGGAGCGACAGAAGATAAAGAAAAAGAAGAGAACTCCGGGCTTTTGGTTACGGAAGAAGTATAGTATGGAAAAAATTACAAGCTTTACCATTGATCATACCCGTCTATATCCCGGAGTGTATGTTTCCAGAAAAGATAAGGTAGGGGAAGAAACAGTAACTACCTTTGATCTTCGTTTTACCGCACCGAACGTAGAGCCTGCTATGGAAAATGCGGCAATGCACGCTATTGAGCACCTTGCAGCGACCTATTTAAGAAATGATTCGGAGTGGAAAGAGAAGATTCTGTACTTCGGCCCGATGGGGTGTCGAACCGGATTTTATCTTCTTATTAAAGGAGATTTGGAAAGTAAGGATATCCATAAATTACTTCTTTCCTGCTTTTCCTTTATTGCCGAATACGAAGGAGATATTCCCGGTCAAACGGAGCACGATTGCGGGAATTTTCGGGATATGAATCTTCCCGTGGCCAAGTGGTGGGGAAAGAAGTATTGTGATGAAGTTTTGAAAAAATTCAGCTTTGAAAATACGCATTACCCTGCATAAAGCATTGCATACGGTGATCTGTTTTTTGTACATGCATTTTGGCTCTAAACAAGTGACGTAGGCGAAGCCTAAGCTTAAGCCTAAGACATTTTGTTCTTGGCAAGTATCGCTCGCATAGCGAGCGGTATCTCGTTTAAATAACGAAGGAGTAGAAGGGAATGGGAGTGAAAGTAAACCGGCATTATCAGGAAGTGAAGGAGAGTTATCTTTTCGCGGAAATTGCAAAGCGTATTCGTATATGGCAGGAAAAAAATGAAGCTAAGTTCGATCAGTTGATTCGTATGGGAATAGGAGATGTTACAAGACCTCTACCTAACGAAGTAGTCAAAGCATTAAAGGAAGCTTCCGATGAAATGGGGGTTGCGGAAAGCTTCCATGGCTATGGGCCTGAACAAGGCTATGATTTTTTAAGAGAAGAGATTCAGAAGTACTACAAGAGATTTGCCGTTCGTTTGGAAAAAGAGGAGATTTTTATTTCCGACGGAGCCAAATCCGACCTTGGAAATATCTTGGACATTTTTGACAGAGGCATTACTGCCCTTGTTACGGATCCGGTTTATCCTGTTTATGTAGACACTAATATTATGCAGGGCAACAAACTTCTCTATGCTCGGGCAGGGGAAGAAAATGGATTCTTACCCATGCCGGATGCTTCCGTACAAGCGGATTTAATCTATCTCTGCTCACCGAACAATCCTACCGGTGCAGTGTATGACAGGAAAGGGCTCAAGACCTGGGTAGACTATGCAAGGGCACAGAATGCAGTTATTCTTTTTGATGCGGCTTATGAGTGCTTCGTAGAAGGAGATCTTCCGCACTCCATTTATGAAATAGAAGGTGCGAAGGAATGTGCTATCGAGTTTTGCTCCTTCTCCAAGAAGGCCGGTTTTACCGGAACGAGGTGCGGTTATACCGTGGTGCCGGATGAACTTATCTTTTCCGGACAGTCCCTTAGAAACATGTGGTTAAGAAGACAAACAACAAAGTTTAATGGTGTTTCCTACATTGTGCAAAAAGCGGCTGCAGCCGTATTTACGGATCGTGGCGAAAAAGAGATTGAGGAAAATATAAGTTACTATAAAGAAAATGCGAAGATCATCATGAAAACTTTGGATGAGCTTGGAATTTACTATACAGGAGGAGAAAATTCTCCCTATATTTGGATGAAGTGTCCGGGCGGTATGGATTCTTGGGCTTTTTTTGATAAACTTTTGGAAGAAATCTATGTGGTGGGAACTCCCGGCGCCGGATTCGGAGAAGCTGGAGAGGGCTATTTTCGCTTAACTGCTTTCTCTACTAAGGAGAAAACCAAGGAAGCGATGGAAAGACTGAAAAAATTATTGAAAGAGTAGAACAAGATGTCTCAGGCTTCGCCTGCGCCACTTGTTATGAATAAAAAACGCAGAGTCCAATGACCTGCGTTTTTTCTATGCAAAAAGTATGTAGAGACTTTATCCATTCCACATTCCTTTGGAATCTACGCGAAATCCGTCCGGAGTCATTTTATTCATATAGAGAGATCCAAGAGGCTGGCTATCTACCGTTTTTTCAGAGAAGTAATAGGATTCAAAATTAATCTTTTGCCAACCGGTAACCATACGACCGTTGGCCGCGATATAGTACCATCTGTGCTTACTTACGATCCAGCCATAAAGAGCTGCGGAACTGTCGTTACTGATAAAGGACCAAGAACCGTCTTTGTTCGCTACCCAATGTCCGTAAGTGTCCGGTACCGTAGTAGTGGATCCTCCGTATCCTACAGTAGCAGGATCGGCCAGTGCGGAAGCGGGCATAAAAGCGGTGAGTAGAGAAATTAAAGCTATCGATAATAAAAACTTTTTCATGGATAAAGCCTCCCGGAATTTATGATAGATTAAGGACCGAATAGTTCTGCATTTTTCAGCTTTTTCTATTATACAGTAGACTTACCTGAAAGCAAAGAAGTGATACTGATTATGAACAAGAAGTCCTATGTCTCGGATTTCTCCTTAACTACTTGTTAAGAACGAGATATTGCACGCTTTACGAGCGATACTCTTTATGAATAAAAAATCGACCGCCTGTTGAAAAAAAGGCGGTCGATTCATCAAAAACATAAATTAAGTCGATACAGAAACTAATTTACCCAAATTCCGTTGGAATCTACCCGATATCCGTCCGGTGTCAACTTGTTCATGTAAAGAGAGCCTACAGGCTGATTTTCTACCTTGTTCGGGGAGAAATAATACCAAGCAAAGTTAAGTTTCTGCCAACCGGTCACCATACGCCCGTCACCGCCAAGATAGTACCACTGGTGCTGACTGATAATCCAACCGGTCATCGGTGCACCGTTCTCGTTACTGATAAAAGACCAAGAACCGTCTCTGTTCGCTACCCAGTGACCGTTAGACTCGGCCCCATTCACGCTGGATCCGCCAAAGCTTACTGCACTGCCCTCGGCAAGAGCCGGCATTACAGCGGCTGTGGAAAGCATGGCAACAAGTCCTGCAATAAGAATATTCTTCTTCATAAAACTGAACCTCCAAAGTATTATTTTACATCGACTTTCCTCAAAATTAAGGCAATTCGTCTGCTGCATTCTTAATTATACTTAGAATTATTTATTTTACAATAAAGTTTTCTTTTCATTTTTAGCAAAACTTCATTTATTTGTAAGAAAAAGCGATTTATATTTTGGAAAAAACTGTTCACCAAAACTTCACAATCATTTTAGCACTCAATACTTGACACTGCTAATAGAGCGGATTATAATGCCTAGTGTTGTTTAAAGCGGGAGTTTGACAGTTAAATAGTTCCAAAACCTCCTCAGGCCTTGAAAAGCCTGTATTTTTTTGTCAAATTTTTCAGAAATAGTACTAGCTATATTCGGCTATATATGGTATAATGGGCGCATGGAGGGACTGCGTCATGAAAGTATCTGTATCAAAATCTAAG
>CAUSIX010000123.1:0-5382 GCA_963531555.1 uncultured Oribacterium sp. | reverse complement strand
CGAAAATTGTTTCTATCGAGTTTCAAAAAGCGCGCCATAAGCATTTTCCTTTGCTGTTCCTCGCAGCTCTGCTTTTGGATTGTGCCTATCTATTTTATGGCACAAAAGCGCATTCCGAGACATGGTTAAATATCTTTTATGCTCTTCCCATCATTAACACTCTGGTTCTGTCCGTACTTATGGCTGTAATTGCTTCCCAGTCAGTGGACATGGAACATAAAGGCGCTATGTGGAACCTTCTTCCCTCCTTGGAAAGCAGAGCTTCTATCTATCTGGGAAAGCTTTTCTTCGGTTTTATTACCCTTGTCCTGTTTTGTACTTTCCAAATCGGCATGATCCTTCTTGGGGGAAAGCTCTTAGGTTTTACCGGAGACTTTCCGTCGTATATTGTTCCTGTTCTGTTCTTCTCGGAACTTATCGGCGGAATGATTCTGTATCAGCTTCAATGTATGCTTTCCCTGCTGTTTTCCAGCCAGTTTGCGGCCCTTTCCATCGCTTTCGGCGGTACCCTGGCCGGCTTATTTCTGGCCTTTATCAGCACAGATATGTGGACTCCCTGGTCCGTTTTCCTTTCCTTAAGCCCTATCGGCATGGACTATGACCGCGCAGCAAGAATCATGAACCTGAGCCTAAGATCTATCCCTATTTCCGATATTTTGCTAAGCCTGCTTTATCTCATCGGTACATTTCTTCTGGGTCTCCTGCTTTTCACCCGCACAGAGCAAGGAGAAGCTTTGTTTTCTCTCCACAGGCAAAAAGTAAGTCGTAGTCTGCACAGCAGCTTGTCCCCGGAATTTATCAAGTTAAAAAGGAACCCCATCTGGATTCCTTTCCTTCTGATTCCCTTGATTTCGGCACTGATTGGAACGGTGAATTTTGTGCAAAATCAGGGTGTCTTACAATATACTTGGGAGGATCTCTGGACCCAACAATCCCTATTTCTGGGAATGTTTTTCCTGGCTCCCCTCATCGGCATTTTATGCAGTCTTCTGTGGCGATTGGAGCATCAAGGCAGTAACTGGAATCTGATTTTAACCATCACTTCCCCCGGAAAACTGGTTCGAGACAAATGGTTTACCGCAACACTCCTCAGCACGCTCTGCATGGTCTGGATCAGTTTTATTTACCTTCTAAGCGGTAAGATTCTCGGCCTTCCGGGAGTTGTTCCTGCCATCTTTTGGATGCGAATCCTTTCCGCCGTCCTTTCCATTGCCGCCATTACGGCCCTGCAAAGCACCCTGTCCATGTTCTTCCACTCCTTTGCCCTCCCCATCGCGCTGGCTTTTCTGGGTAGCTTAGCAGGCTTTACACTGACCGTGAAAGGAGCCTACTATGCCCTGCCCTATTCCACGCTGATTTACGGTATGGGCAGCACTTCTATCACGGGAGAGCTGAATTTTCCGATTCTCCTCTTAAGCTGTGCCTTTTATATTTTCGCTGCACTGGGCATCGGCATTCTGTATCTAAAGAAAAGTGATGTGAGAACACATGTCTAAATGGCAAAGGGCTTTTGGTTTTTACAAATATGGATGTTATTTTTCTTATCGGAAGTCTCTAAATGAGACTGTAAAAAATCAAAAAATTTTCTAAACAATATAGGTCTGAAACGGGGCACGCTCTCGCTAGCCTCGCCACGTAGCGAAAAACTGTAACTATTAAAGAAGTAAGCTCCAATACAGTATAGGTATGAAATCGAGCACGCTCCCGCTAACCTCGCCCTGCAGCGGTACTAAGCGAAAAACTACAGTACCTTTGTTTTTCGCAAGTACCGGCGGGCTCAGATTGCTCTCTTTCATACCTATACTGCATCTGTCGTTTAAGCTTATTGATGTCTACAGTCCTTCGCTTCGTAGATTTTTGCAAGTACTGATGAGCTCAAATCACTCTCATTTTAGACCTATACTGCATAAACTTCTGATTTTTTACTGCTCCGAATCAGTATACTTATGGCAAAACCTCCAGCCAGTAACCATCCGGATCTTCAATGAAATAGATGCCCATGGCTTCATTTTCAAAGCAAATGCAGCCCATCTCCTTGTGCTTTTTATGCGCTTCTTCAAAGTTATCCGCCTGAAATGCCAGATGGAATTCGCATTCTCCAAGGTCATAAGCCTGAGGGTGGTCTTTCAGCCAAGTCAGTTCCAACTCAAAATCACCGACATCGCTTTTCAAGTACACAATGATAAAGTCCTCGCTGGTCTTTCTTCTCACCTCATGTAAGTCGAGGGCTTCCTCGTAGAATCGAAGGGAACGATCCAAATCGGATACATTCAAATTCTCGTGAATCATCTTAAACTTCATATCTTTTCTCCTTTCGCTGTTTCCGTGTTTTTGATCCGTGAACGGTACTTTGGATATTCGGTAAGAAAGCGCTGAATCACAGCGGGCTCTCCCCAGTAATGCATCGGAAATACAGCATCGCAATCCACATTTTCAAGGAAATACAGAATCCCGTCAGCATAATGCGCCTCCAGTCTCGGATCAAGGGGAACGAAGGCAAGGTCAAAATGTCTGCCCTTGATTCTCCCAATCTCCCTGTGATAAATCTCGCGGAGCCTCCGATTATCTTCTTCCGGTTCTCCCTCCCAATACCAGTCGTTTAAGTCCCCGGCATGATAGATAGAGCCTTCCTTTGTTTTTAGTATAAAGGCGACTCCACTGTCGTTAGAACGCAGGGTCTCAAGCTGAATTCCTTGATCCAACAGATAGTTTTTATCAGGCTCAACAAAGCTGTGCTTGATCTCAGACAGGCGCTTTTTATCCCGTATATCACTTGCCAATACCGCCTGATAGCTCATCTCCTGCGCATTAAGCAAGGAAAAAACTTTGGGATTATAGTGATCCCCATGGGCATGACTGCAAAAAACGAATACTCCTTTTTTCTTGTTCAGAGGCGGTAATTCTCCCCTGTAATAGTCAAAAACAATATAGCAGTCTTCTAATTCCAGCAAAAAACCGCTGTGGTTCAGATACGTTACTTTCATGAAGTTACTCCGTAAAATATTTTGCTTTCTCGGTATGGAGATTGTTGCTCTACCTTCCTTACCTGCTTCCTTGCTTACTTTACTTGCTTGCTTCCTTTCTTGCTCCCTTACTTCCTTCGTTTTCCTATTCTATATGCTCTTCAGTATAAGTTGCGCTACATTTACTGTCAACGAGGGACTAAAACAAGCTCATTTGTCCATCCACCCAGGACTGCTGGGGTACATCATGAATACTGTCATTTTTCTCGTAATTCCCGATTAAGAATGGAGATTTCGGATCATGCAGTCGGCTTTGCTTCATAACGGTAGAGGGTTCTGCATTGGCATAGCAATATTTGCAAAGGTGCTTACAGCTGTTATAGGCGCCGATATCAGAAGAGAGGTAACACGCACAGGCTGCTCTTGCCCCCTTCTTTTTGGGAACATGCAAACGCTTTCCAATGGCTTTCTCATAGTCGCTAATAAGCATACATCCACCGCAATCTGCCCCATACTCCGCCAGTTCATTTCCCTCCGCACAGGGCTTCAATGTCATGCCATGGGAACGAGCAATCGCAATCATGGCCTTTCCCAGCAAAAGCCTGTCTTCCTTCCCAAGCATCCGAAGCTCCGGAAAGTTCCGCTTCACCTTTGGGTAAAGGTCTACAAAGCTGATAACGGCTGTTTTCGTATATCCCTCCAATGCCGTAGCAATTTGCTCAAATGCTTTCAAATGATAGTCTTTGCTATATCTTTCCGACAGAAAAATCGGGTCGTAACGCCACCCGATAGAATTCACTCCCAGCTGCATGGAAAGATGTTTGAAATGCTCTATTAGTAAATGTTTATCCGGCACATTCGGTTCTATATCTTTTCCATAAGGTGTAATGCTAACAAACCAGTATTGTCCATACGACTTTAAAAGCTCCATAAACGGGAACATGGGAGCCGGATTTTTCGTGCAAAAACCAATGACATCCACCACGGAAGGATTAAGAAGGTAGCGACTGACTTGATTCGGATTATAGGGATTTCGTACACAAACAAAGCCCTCTTTCAGCCTGTTTGCAAACCATTCCGCATAGAAGGCGGGAATGTCCGTCCTCTGTCCTGTGTTAATAATCAAGTTAAATGCCTCCTTTGCTCTCGTAGTGCGGCCAAGGTAATCTCTGTGACTTTTCATTCATCCATGGAGCAAAAATAATCTGTCCTTTGTAATAGAAATGTGCATAATTTTGCACATCAAATTATGCTCTTTGCCCACTTTTCCGAATCCTTATTGTCCTTCAGAACCAGTTCCTACCATATTCCGGCATAATAAATTCCTCCCGGGTCTTTGGCTGAATTCTTGCGTATTTTTTATCTGAAGATTCAATTTATAGAATTTTTCTGATAGAATACCTATAGTTGTACGAGTTTTTCAAGCATCAATTCTTTTCCCTATATTATCATTTTGTTCATGGTCATTAAGGGGCAATGAAAAAGATTTGATTTAAATATTAACTTAAAAAATGGAGGCATTATGAAAAAGGGTGCTGTTTTGATAATAGTCGGATTGATTATTCTTTTAATCAGCGCAATACTTCCACTTCCGATGATGCTGGGACTATCCGGTATAGTGTGGAGAGTTCTTCTTGCTATGTTGGGAATTGCTTTAATATTTTTCGGTGTCAAAAAGTAGTGAGAAAGATCCTATACAACTTATCGGAATAATATAAACAGTATGGGAATAAGCTATTTCGATTATCGGAATAATAGTGTTTTATCATTCCATAAACATTCCAATATCAGCTCTTTATTTCTCAGCCTTTCAAGCCATTGTTCTCCTTTATACCCCAATCCATGAATTATTGCGGATAATCCTCCTGCCACAGCTGCCACAGTGTCCGTATCTTCCCCAAGGTTCACAGCAGCTAAAACAACATTGTCATAGTCCTTGATTACAGATCCCGTGCTTTTATCATTTTCCTCAACGTGACTGATTGCCCATAAAGCAGCTTCCAAGGTGTCCACCACATATCCGGAGGCCTTGATTTCCGAAATATCCAGCTGATGAATTCGATGGAGCCTGTCGAAAGGCTTATCATATTGCAAGGTGGGAAGGATATCCAAAATATTCTCTCCGGCAAGCAATCTTTTTGCCACATGCACGTAGATTACACAGGCTTCCTCCGAAATCCAGTGCCCATGAGTGATGGCGGAAACGGCTCTGATTTCTTCCTCCGTACATTCCACAAAGGCCAAAGGCAGGATACGCATAAGAGAGCCATTTCCATTGGAGCGCTCCCCTGTACAGGGTTTGCCGCTGGTTAGCGCCGCGTATGTGGCATGACCGATATCAAAAACTTCTCCAATTTCGGTAAAAGCATTTTCATGGAGCCAAGAAAGAAAACGATTTATGATGTCCTCAATATGTATT